>JASFYU010000099.1:0-19687 GCA_045046905.1 Flavobacteriaceae bacterium
GCCCCGAGGTAGTTTATTTGGAGATAAGGTGGTTAGGGAAATCTTTGATTTCTTCGCAACAAATCTGTTCCATTACTTGTTGTAGTTCTGTTTTGAGGAGTGAAATGATGTGATTTCCACCTTCATTTCCCAGTGCTGAGACGCCATACATAAAAGACCTACCCATAAACGTAAATTGGGCTCCACTGGCCAATGTTCTTGCTATATCGGGGCCTGATCGTAAGCCACTGTCCATCATGACCGTTAATTTATCGCTGTACTTCTCAGCAATTCTGGTTAAAGGTCTTATGGTTGATTCTCCTGCATCTAATTGTCTGCCTCCGTGGTTCGAAACAATAATGCCGTCTATGCCTAAGCGAATAGCCTTTTCGACATCAGCTTCATTGGCTACACCTTTGAGCACGAGTTTGCCTTTCCACATATCGCGTATAGGGGCGATTTTTTCTTCGTTCAACCTTCCTGTAAAAGTTTGGTCCATAAACGTGCCCAATTGTTGAAGATCCAAATTCTTGGGCATATAGGGTTTTAATGTCTCAAAACTGGGCTGCCCGTGTATTAAGGTTTTCATTGCCCATTCTGGTCTGCCGAATATTTGTAGTATATTTTTAATTGACATTTTGGGGGGCATGCCGAGTCCGTTTCTAATATCCTTAGGTCTAAAACCAAATGTTGGTACATCGCTAAGAATTACTAAAACGGGGCATTCTGCCTCTCCGGCCCTTTTAATGAGGTCATCACGAAGCCTGTTCTCTGTGGGATGGTAGAGCTGAAACCACGCCTTGCCTTCGGTAATCTCTGCAATGCGTTCTATGCTACTGGTACTGACAGTGCTTAATACAAAAGGAATATTATGATTAAATGCGGCCTTGGCCAATATTTCAGGTGAATTGGGCCATATTAGCCCTTGCAAACCAATGGGTGCTATACCGAAAGGGGCATCATAGGTATGGCCAAATAGTTCTGTTTTCATCGAAGAGCTTGAATGCTTACTCAAATAGTAGGGCAACAGCTCAATATCGCGTATCTCTGAAGTGTTTTTGAGAAGGTTTACATCGTCATTACACCCACCATCTAAATATTCGAAGGCGAATCTCGGTATTTTCCTTTTTGCCTTTTCTCTTAGGTCGTTTATTGAAGGGTAACGTGTATCGATTTTAATTTCTATAGAACTTCCCATTGTTATGTTGCATAGGTTGAGTGAACTTTTTTCCCATAATAGGCGATATAAAGAAAACAGATAAGGGGTAGTACAAAGGAAAAATTAACTTCGGAAACACCTGCAATGGTAATATCGTTTACGGCATTGCCGCCTGCGTCAATAATCATTCCTTGAAACTTTGGCATCAAGGCGCCACCTACAATAGCCATGACCAAACCTGCCGCTCCTATCTTAGATTCTTCTTCATTGAGACCGTTTAGTGCAATGCCATATATAGTGGGAAACATTAGAGACATACATAAAGATATACCTACAAGGCAGTAGAGTCCTAGTACGCCTTCAATAAAAATTGTGCCTAAGGAGAATATGCCGGCCATGATGCTGAAATACATCAGCAATTTACCCGAACTAAAGAATCGTAACATATACGTGCCTATGGCTCTGCCGACCAAAAATAAGATGAATGCTGCGAATTGGTAATTTGCCGCAATATCACTGTCCATGCCAAAGGCCTCGGCATATTGATAAATGTAGGTCCAGCACATGATTTGTGCACCTACATAGAGTATTTGGGCTAAAACGCCAAGTACATATTTCTTGTTTTTGAACAGGCCTTGAAAGGTGTCTCCGAGGCTTGGTATTCCACCTTCCTCCTTGGTTTGGGGCATTTTACTGATTACGATAAAAATAAAAACGGCGATAATGACCAAGCCTAAAATAACATAGGGGTCACGTATGACCATGAGGTCCGAGGTCCTGATTAAAGCCTTTTTTGCTTCTGCTAGGGCACTATAATTTTCAATATCGTCGGATTGTAATTTTTTCAATACAAATTGCTGGGCGACCAAAAGGCCTAAAATAAGACCTACAGGGTTAAAGGCCTGGGCAAGATTTAGACGCTGTGTGGCCGTTTTGGGGTCTCCCATGGCCAAAATATATGGATTTGCTGTCGTTTCCAAAAAGGCGAGTCCGAATGTCAGTACATAAAGACCTAAACAAAAGAACCAGAATTGTTCTGTTATGGCAGCAGGATAAAACAATAAAGCGCCCACTGCATAAAGGGCAAGTCCTATGAGGATTCCGACTTTGTAGGAATACTTTCGAACAAATAAAGCTGCAGGCAGAGCCATACAGAAATAGCCTCCATAAAAGGCCATTTGTACCCATGCCGCCTGTGAATTGGAAAGTTCTAATATTTTTTTAAACGCTTGTACCATGGGGTCGGTAACCGCATTTGCAAATCCCCAAAGGGCAAATAGCGAGGTGATCAGAATAAATGGAATCAGTACTTTTTTGGATACAACAGCGGGTTTTTGATCGTCTTTCATATATGCGGATTGGTTATTACAATGCTCGGTCTAAATGGGTATACCCACCATCGACATAAATCAATTGCCCTGTCGTGTGACTGGATCTTGAAGATAACAGAAAGCTTACCATATTGGCAATTTCCTTGGCGGTGGTCATTCTATTCTCTAAAGGGATTTTAGATGTAATTTCTTCTAGTTTTTTTTTGGGATCCTCAAAAGTTTTTATCCATCGGTCGTATAATGGGGTATAACATTCCGCAACAATTACGGCATTCACCCGTATGACATACGGCAATAGTTCTACGGCCCACTCTCGGGTCAAGGCATTGCGCCCTCCGTTGGCCGAGGCGTAGCCAGAGGTGCCCCCTTGGCCTGTTACAGCAGTCTTAGATCCAATATTGACTATGGCTCCCTTACTTTTTTTAAGCTCAGGCAAGGCATAGTGTGCCATAAGATAATAATGGGTGAGGTTACGGTTTATAGAACGTATAAAATCTTCATGGGTTCCATTTTCTAAACCAATACCATCATTGACCCCAGCATTATTTACTAGCCCGTCGATTCTTCCGAATTTTTCGATTACGCGTTCGACCGCAGCCTTGCATTGATCGGGATCGGTAAGTTCGGCGAAGGCATAATATGCTTTATGGCCTAGGTCTTCGATTGCCTTTACGGCATCGAGAACATGCTCTCTGGTTCGGCCAACGATTACAGGAATTGCCCCTTCATCGGCAAGAACATGACAAATGCCGTTTCCGATGCCTTTGGAGCCGCCAGTTACTAGTATAACTTTATCTTTTAAATTTAAATCCAAAATATTTTTTTAGGGTTGGTATGCTTTTACTTTTTGTCGGCTAGTACCTAAACCATCAATACCCAGTTCCATAAGGTCGCCATCTTTTAAATAGAGCGGTGGGTTTAAGCCCAAGCCCACTCCAAAAGGAGTTCCTGTAGAAATGATATCACCTGGTAATAAGGTCATGAATTGACTTATATAGCTAACTACCTCGGGGATATCAAAGATAAAATCAGAAGTATTGCTATCCTGTACCATTTTTCCGTTCAGTTTTAGCCATAGATTCAAATTATGTGGGTCTTTGATTTCATCCTTGGTTGCCAGAAAGGGGCCTAATGGGGCGAATGTATCACAGCTTTTTCCTTTTACCCATTGTCCTTCTCTTTCTAATTGAAAAGCACGCTCACTGACATCATTGTGCAGTACATAGCCGGCTACATAATCCATCGCTTCATTCTTACCAACATAGGAGGCTTTTTTTCCGATGACTAGGGCCAATTCTACTTCCCAGTCTGTTTTCTCACTTCCTTTCGGAATAATCACATCATCATCGGGGCCGACAATGGCAGAGGAAGCTTTGAAGAATAATACGGGTTCAGAGGGTACCTGCATGCCACTTTCGGCGGCATGTTTTGCATAATTGAGGCCGACGCAAACAATTTTAGATGGCCTTGTCGTAGGTGGTCCTAGACGTATATCATTTGCTACGGTAGGACAATCAGACTGATTATTGGTCAACCATGTTCCTAATCTTTCAATGCCATTAGTTCCGAAAAAATCTTCATTGTAATCTTGCCCGAAAGCAGATACATCAATTCGCGAACCATCTTCTAACTGAATGCCTGGTTTTTCATTTCCAGCATTCCCAAATCGTATTAATTTCATCCGTTTAATTTTATATAACCCCCATCGATGGGGAAATCTGTTCCTGTAATAAATGCTGCTTCATCGGAGCATAGGTACACCGCTAAGTTACCAACTTCTTCGGGTTTGCCCATTCTACCGATAGGCTGCGATTTTGATAATTTTTCAAACATTTCTTTTTCTTGACCAGGATACGTTTTGCTGATAAAGCCATCAACAAACGGGGTATGCACCCTTGCCGGCGAAATACTGTTGCAGCGAATACCGTAATCTAAATAGTCTTTGGCTACCGAGTACATCATTGTGAGCGCGGCACCTTTAGACATGGAATAGGCAAATCGATTACTGATGCCCAAAGAGGCCGCAATGGATGCCATGTTGAGTATCACGCCGCCATTTTCTTTCATATGTGGAATAACGGTATGAAGGCAGTTGTAAACACCCTTGACATTTACATCATAAATTCTATCAAAATCTTTCTCCTGGGTGTCTTCTGCGTTTCCAATATGGGCTATTCCTGCATTATTGACGAGAATGTCTATTCTGCCGGCCTTAGCAATACTGGAAATTACGCTTTTCACCTGTTCTTGGTCGGCTACATTACACTCGTGCGCAGTTCCTTTATATCCGTTGTCTCTAATTTCGGAAATCACATCTTTTGCAAAATCTGATTGTAGTTCTAAAATATGTACCTCTGCTCCTTGTTCGGCAAAAGCCATCGAGATGGCCCTTCCTATTCCGCTTCCGCCTCCTGTGACTATTGCGGTTTTTCCTTCTAGACTGAATTTCATGTTTGTAATTTACGCTATTAATCCTTTATTTAGGCATTTGGGGATACTCCTTGTTTGCCTATTTTTTTGATAATGATATGCAATACGATTTGTGATAGTGTGCTTCGCTATGAAAATCACTGCTTATAAATGCGATATAATCGATGGTTTTAGTCACAATAAGGCAGGCTTATTGTAGCTTGACAAAGCTACTTGTTGTACTGTTTTTTTTCTACCTAAAAAACAACCAATACTAATACTTTTTTTGCACTGTGTATAAGTCGTATGCAGCGCGGGGTCAAAAAAAGATATTCTAAACCTGAGTTCGACCTACGATTTAATCTACAGCCCAAAAAAAACCGCTCTAAAGTGTAAAGAACGGCTTTTGATTTATGTAGGTGAGATTTGAAATGTTCCGATGCCTCGTTTGTTTGCCTGATACAGACTAAGGAGGTAGTTTGTATAATCTAAAAGACGGTTTTTAAACTCTGGGTAAATCTCCTTCGCCTTTTAAGGGTAAATACGATTCTCCCATGAGGTAAGTGTCTACATGATGAGCGGCCTGTCGCCCCTCAGATATGGCCCATACGATTAATGATTGGCCGCGGCGTTGGTCTCCCGCGACAAATACACCTGCTACATTGGTCATATAGTTTATGGTCGATGCTTTAATATTGGTTCGCGGGTCAGCTTCGAGACCCAGCTGTTCGGCCACCGTCATTTCAGAGCCGGTAAAACCTAAAGCCAGCAAGACCAAATCACACTTCCATTCTTTTTCGGTTCCTTCTATTTCTTTCAAAATGGGCCGTTTTCCAGGTTTTTTAATCCACTCAATTTCCGAAGTGATAAGACCTGTTAATTTTCCTTCCGAATCGCCGACAAATCGTTTTGTGGAAATACTGAAAAAGCGTTCGGCACCTTCTTTGTGAGAGGAGCTGGTACGTAAGCGCATGGGCCAAAAAGGCCATGGCTGATCACTTGGCCTATCTGTAGTACCCATCGGCATAATTTCGAAATTGGAAACCGATTTGGCGCCATGTCGAAAAGAAGTTCCGATACAATCGGATCCGGTATCACCACCGCCGATTACAATTACATTCTTGTCGGTAGCCTTAATCTCTTTTCCTAAATCTGTTATACCGTCTACGCGTCGATTGTTCTGTGCTAAAAAATCCATAGCCTGTACAACGCCCCGTAGGTCAGCACCTTCAATCGGAAGGTTTCTTCTGATGGTTGCCCCTCCAGATAAAACTATGGCATCGAAGTCGTTTTTAAGCGTATCTGCCTTGAGGTCGACACCTACATGAACGTTACATTTAAATACAATACCTTCTTCTTCTAAAACCTTAAGTCTTCGGTCAATAATGTTTTTTTCGAGTTTAAAATCTGGAATTCCGTAGCGTAACAATCCGCCGGGTTTTTCATCTCTTTCAAAAACAGTAACTAAATGCCCTGCCCGGTTCAATTGTTGGGCGGCAGCAAGACCAGCCGGCCCTGAACCGATGACCGCAACTTTTTTACCTGTTCTGTTCGCAGGGGGTGTCGCTATAATCCATCCTTTTTCAAAGGCGGTCTCCACAATGTTTTTTTCGATGTTTTCAATGCTTACCGGATCCTCGTTAATGCCAAGTACACAGGCTTCCTCACAAGGCGCAGGACACAGTCTTCCTGTAAATTCGGGGAAGTTATTGGTAGAATGTAAAATGTCTGTTGCTTTCTCCCATTTTCCGAGGTATACGGCATCATTGAAATCAGGTATCAGGTTGCCTAAAGGGCATCCACTGTGGCAGAAAGGAATTCCGCAATCCATACAGCGGGCTCCTTGATTCTTGAGCTCCTTTTCTTTAAGGGGGAGCGTGAACTCCTTATAGTTTTTTAGTCGTTCTTTGACCGGTGCGTACTGCTCTATTTTTCTATCGAATTCCAAAAATCCTGTTATCTTTCCCATTACTCGATGTTATATGGTTTCTAATTTTTCTTTTTCTAGACGAACTAATGCTTGTCTATACTCCTCGGGGAATACTTTTACAAATTTGGGCAGGCAAGTCTCCCAATTCTCCAATATGCGCTGTGCAAGTGGACTCGAGGTGCTGTTGTAGTGACTTTCGATTAATTCTCTTAATTGCTTAATATCCTCCTCCTCTTCTACCTTTAGCAAATTCAATGCCTCTGCATTGCATTGTTTTTTAAAGGTGTTTTTCTCATCAAAGACATATGCGATTCCGCCGCTCATACCAGCACCGAAATTTCGGCCTACTTCTCCAAGGATTACGGCAACACCACCAGTCATATATTCACAACCGTGATCACCGATACCTTCAACCACCGCTTTGGCCCCTGAATTACGAACACAGAAACGCTCACCTGCTTTTCCGTTGATATATGCTCTACCTGCGGTTGCACCATATAAGGTTACATTACCTGTAATCACATTTTCTTCGGGTATTATCGTTGATTTGTCAGGCACTTTGATAACTAATTTGGCGCCTGAAAGCCCTTTTCCAAGGTAATCATTGGTGTTGCCATTGACTGTCATGGTTAGGCCTCTGGTGGCAAAGGCTCCAAAGCTTTGTCCTGCGGAACCCGTAAAGTTTAACCGTAAGGTATTTATAGGAAGACCTTGGGCTCCGTATATTTTAGAAATTTCGTTACTGATAATTGCTCCCACTGCCCTGTCTGTATTATGAATGGGAAAATCGAGACTCAATTTCTCCTTTCTAAACAAAGACGGATTCGCTTTTTCGATAATCTGAAATTCGATAGATTTATCGATATGATGTTGTTGTTTCTGGGTATTATAGAACTTGGTGCCTGCCGGTACATCTACCTGATGTAGAATAGGTGTCAAATCTATTCCCGCCGATTTATAGTGGTCTACGGCTTTTTTACGATCTAATTTTTGGACCTGCCCGACCATTTTATTTATGGTCTTGAAGCCGAGTTGGGCCATGATTTCACGTAGTTCTTGCGCCACGAAATACATATAATTGACTACGTGTTCGGGTTTCCCCTTAAATTTTTTGCGTAACTCGGGGTTTTGAGTGGCGATACCTACTGGGCAGGTGTTCAAGTGGCATACGCGCATCATGATACAGCCTGAAGCTACTAGAGGGGCGGTGGCAAAACCGAATTCTTCGGCGCCTAGTAAGCAGGCAATAGCAACATCTCTACCTGTTTTTAATTGTCCGTCACATTCTAGAACAATTCTGTTTCGAAGGTCGTTCATGACTAGGGTTTGCTGTGCTTCGGCAATACCAAGCTCCCAAGGCAGTCCTGCATGCTTCAATGAGGTCAATGGCGATGCGCCCGTACCACCGTCAAATCCGGAGATTAATATGACGTCGGCTTTGGCCTTGGCAACACCAGCGGCAACGGTACCTACGCCTACTTCAGATACTAATTTCACATTGATCCGCGCCTTTCTATTGGCTGATTTTAGATCATAAATCAATTGTGAAAGATCTTCAATCGAATAAATATCGTGATGAGGTGGTGGGGATATTAAGCCCACATAGGGTGTAGAATTTCTAGTTTTTGCAATTGCAGGGTTTACCTTGGGGCCAGGCAGTTGTCCGCCCTCACCCGGTTTTGCACCCTGTGCCATTTTAATCTGTATCTCCTTGGCACTGGTCAGGTAATTTGAAGTGACTCCAAAACGACCTGAGGCAACTTGCTTTATAGCGCTATTTCGCCAATCGCCAGTGGCATTTTTATAAAAACGATCTTCATCTTCACCGCCTTCGCCTGAATTGCTTTTTCCTCCGATCCGGTTCATGGCGATAGCCAAATTCTCATGGGCTTCTTTACTGATTGATCCGTAGGACATCGCTCCTGTTTTGAAACGTTTGACGATTTCGGTCCAGGGTTCGACCTCATCGATATCAATGGGGTCATAATTTGAGAATTCGAACAGCCCGCGAATGGTCATCAGATTTTTTGACTGCTCATTAATCATGGTCGAGAACTCTTTGTAGGTCTCAGGCTCGTTACCACGAACTGCTTTTTGAAGTTTTGCAATGGATAAAGGGTTGAACATATGCTTTTCGCCACTTCTTCTCCATCGATATTCACCACCGATTTCTAAGTCTAAATTGGCGGCCACTTGTTTTTTGGCAAATGCCTTTTGATGTCTTTTGGCAATTTCTTTTTCTATTTCATACAAGCCAATACCTTGTATTCTTGTCGGGGTATTTGGAAAATACTTGTCTACAGTCTTGGTGTTTATTCCGATACACTCGAACAATTGTGAACCGCGATAGGAGTTCAATGTAGAGATGCCTATCTTGTTCATCACCTTGAGAATACCTTTGCCAATCGCTTTGTTATAATTCTCTATTGCCTCATCGAAGGTGAATTCGGTAATATCATTTTCTTCAATCTGTTCGCCAATAATCTCATTGACCAAATACGGGTTTATAGCACTGGCTCCAAAACCGAAAAGCGATGCAAAATGATGTACCTCTCGAGGCTCGGCAGATTCGATTATGATGCTGAGTTTAGAACGTTTTCCTAGGCGTTGAAGGCCATTGTTTACAAAAGAACATGCCAGTAACGCCGGTATAGGAGCTTTTTTATCATTGACATTTCTGTCTGATAATATGATAATGTTGGTATTTTCATCTATGGCTTTTGAAGCTTGTTTCAGGATAGATTCCAAGGCATCTTCTAGGCCATTGTGCCCTTTCTCTATCTCATAGAGCATAGAAATGGAAACCACTTTGTAATCTGGACTCGCGTCATAGTTCTTTATCTTGTCTAAATCCTCTTTTGAGATAACGGGATTCATAATTTTGAGTTTTCTGCAGGGTAGTTCAGTAAAATCAAAAATATTATGGTCACTGCCCAGAGTAAGGCTAATATCGGTGATCAATTCTTCTCGTATACCGTCTAAAGGTGGATTGGTCACCTGTGCAAACAGTTGTTGAAAATAATTGTAAATAAGTTGTGGGCGATCAGATAATACGGCTATAGGAGTATCTGACCCCATAGAACCAATGGGTTCTTTGGCAGTTTTACCCATAGGAAGAATTATGGTGTTGATGTCTTCTAAGGTGTAGCCAAAAACTGATTTTCTTTTTTCCAAGGTGGCTTCTCCTAAAAAGAGGGGGCAATCATTGTACGGAATATCTTTTAAGTGCACTAAATTCTTATCTAACCATTTCTTATAGGGGTAGCGTTGGGCGATTTCTTCTTTGATTTCCTCATCGTTAATGATGCGGCTCTCCTCCATATTTACCAAAAACATTTTTCCGGGTTCTAAGCGACCGTGGAAGGCTATATTCTCTGGAGCGATGTCTAATACACCTGTCTCGGAAGACATGATGACATAGCCATCTTTGGTGACTGAATATCTAGAGGGGCGTAGGCCGTTCCTGTCGAGGACGGCACCAATGTAATTGCCATCGGTAAAAGGAATTGATGCAGGGCCATCCCAGGGTTCCATCATACAGGAATGGTACTCGTAGAATGCTTTTTTTGCCTCGGGCATATCGGGGTTTTTCTCCCAAGCTTCGGGTACGAGTATCATCATGACTTCGGGTAATGAACGGCCGGTCATCAAGAGCAGTTCGACGACCATATCCATTGTTGCGGAATCTGATTTTCCTGGTAGTATTATGGGTAGTATATTCTTAATTTCGTCTCCGAACCAATCACTTTTCATCAGCTCCGCCCTTGATCGCATTCGTGATACATTGCCACGTAAGGTATTTATCTCACCGTTATGGCACATATACCTAAAGGGTTGCGCCAAATCCCAGGTGGGGAATGTGTTGGTAGAGAATCGTTGATGTACAAGTGATAAGCGGGTTACTACTCTGGGATCTATCAGGTCTGTATAATAAAGACTAATGTCTTTTGGCATCAACAAGCCTTTAAAGATGATAATCTTCGTAGAAAGACTGGGAACGTAAAAGAACTGGCTTTCCGATAGTTTTGAATTGAAAATGCTATGTTCGGTAACTTTTCTTGCAATGAACAATTTTAGATTGAAGTTGAAATAATCTTGTTCATCATTCTTTTTGGCTACGAATAACTGCTTTACAAAAGGTTCAGTCTCCATCGCGATTCTACCCGGAATAGAGCGATTTACTGGCACGTCTCGCCATCCTAAAAGTCGAAGCCCTTGTTTTTTAATATTTTCCTCAAAAACTGAAATACAAAAGTTGCGTTGATTTTCTTTTTGCGGTAAAAAAACGTTGCTTACCGCATATTCTCCATTTTTTGGTAATTCAAATTTGCAGACCTCTTTGAAGAAATCATGTGGAATATCGATTAAAATACCAGCTCCATCACCCGTTTTTCCATCTGAACTTACGGCGCCTCGGTGTTCTAACTTATCTAGTATTTCGAGGGCCTTGTGTATAATGTCGTTGGATTTTATTCCTTTTAGACTACAAATAAATCCTGCGCCACAGTTATCATGTTCAAATTCTGGTAGATATAATCCTTGTTTCCTCAACTTCATAAATTATGGTATTTGCTCAAAAATAGCATTCTTAGTGAACTATCTATACTGATTTTAAAGAAAGTCAGCAAAAAATTTAACGTTTTGAATAAAATGTCAATAAATATGTATTATTGAAGTTTTGACTGTGCTTATTTGCGATTATGATAAATCAAAGGAAAGCCTAAATCAAAATCAATATATATAAGGGTAATTGATGTAAGAAGGTGGAATTTACTCTATTGATGCCCTATATTTTTGACAGTAAAGGGTAAATTTACGTAATTATATTTATCTACCCCCTCAAAAATAGGGTATTGGCTAGTAAGCTGAATTAAATTTTTAGAATGCTTCTTGAAATGACTATCTTTTGTATTTCAGAAGTACCCTCGTAAATCTGTGTAATCTTAGCATCTCGCATTAGGCGTTCAACATGATAATCTTTTACAAAACCATTGCCGCCATGAATTTGTACGGCTTCTATCGTAGTGTCCATGGCAATTTGTGAGGCATATAATTTCGCCATGGCGCTAGAAAGGTCATAATTAAGGCCCATATCTTTTTCCCATGCTGCTTTGTATACCAAATACCTAGTTGCTTCGATTTGCGTGTGCATATCGGCCAATTTAAATGCAATGGCCTGATGATTCGCAATTTCTGTGCCAAAGGTTTTTCTTTCTTGCGCATATTTTTTAGCTAGTTCATATGCCCCGGCGGCTATGCCCAAAGCCTGGGCGGCAATTCCGATTCGTCCTCCGGCAAGGGTTTTCATGGCGAATTTAAATCCGAAACCGTCCTCTCCAATGCGATTTTTTTTAGGCACTTTCACATCATTGAAATTTAGTGAATGTGTGTCGCTTCCACGTATGCCTAGCTTGTTTTCTTTGGGTCCTATTTCAAAACCATCCATTCCTTTTTCGACGATTAAAACGTTAATGCCTTTGTGGTTCTTATCTTTATCGGTTTGGGCCATGACCAGATATACTTCGGCTGTACTGCCATTGGTTATCCAATTTTTTGTTCCGTTCAATATATAATGGTCGCCTTTATCTAAAGCAGTAGTTTTTTGCGATGTGGCATCACTGCCGGCTTCTGGTTCTGACAAGCAGAAGGCTCCAAGGATTTCTCCTGATGCCAAACGGGTCAAATATTTTTGTTTCTGTTCTTCGTTTCCGAAATGTTCTAGACCCCAGCAGACCAAAGAATTGTTTACCGATACGATGACCGAGGCAGAAGCATCCACTTTTGACAGTTCTTCCATCAAGATTACGTATGATAGTGTATCAAGTCCACTACCTCCATATTTTGGGTTCACCATCATTCCCATAAACCCAAGTTCTCCCATTTTTTTTACCTGATCCGTCGGAAATTTTTGGGCATCGTCTCTTTCTATGATCCCGGGGAGTAGTTCGTTCTGAGCAAAATCTCTTGCGGCCTGTTGTATCATTAATTGTTCTTCGGATAGAGTAAAGTCCATAATAGGTGTGATATTGCTAAATTTCATTGCAAATATACGGGTATGTTTTAGGTTTTTTAAAAATAAAGGGGCATTTTGTATGAATTTAATAATTCGGTCATTCTGAATAAAGCCTTAGAACCATGGCGATACTTTGATTTGTTGGCTATGGTCGATAATCGTAATTGATTCATGAAATTATGAGACAGTACTGACCCCGAAAAAAGATATATAATGATGAGGCTCGAGAAAGGTGTTAGGTGTCTTAATTAAAGTTAAATCAATTACAGTGAAAGAATTACTACGAATATATGAGAATAAGAAGCCTGAAATTGTTTTTAACTGGAAAGACCCAGAAACGGAGGCTGAAGGTTGGACGGTAACAAACTCTCTTCGTGGAGGTGCTGCCGACGGAGGAACAAGAATGCGCGAGGGCCTCGATTTGAATGAAGTGCTCTCCTTGGCCAAGACCATGGAGGTTAAGTTTACGGTTTCTGGCCCGCCGATTGGGGGTGCTAAATCGGGGATAAATTTCAACCCTAATGACCCTAGAAAGAGGGGCGTTTTAAAGCGGTGGTACCATGCGGTAGCACCACTATTAAAAAGGTATTATGGTACTGGCGGTGATTTAAACGTCGATGAAATTCTTGAGGTGATTCCGATAACCGAAGAAGCAGGGGTCTGGCATCCGCAAGAAGGGGTTTTTAACGGTCATTTTAGACCTACTGAAGCCGATAAAATCAATAGGATTGGGCAACTTCGGCAAGGGGTGGTAAAACCATTGGAGAGTGCGCAATATTCTCCTGCGGTCGGGCGTAAATATACAATTGCCGATATGATAACAGGTTTCGGCGTTGCCGAGGCGGTGAGACATTACTATACTATTTTCGGAGGTAATATTATGGGTAAAAGAGCGGTAGTGCAAGGTTTTGGAACAGTTGGGTCGGCCGCCGCCTTCTATTTGTCGCAGATGGGTGCGAAAATTGTCGGAATCATCGATAGAGCGGGTGGAGTTATCGATGAGGGTGGCTTCTCTTTTGAAGAGATTCAACAGTTTTTCCTTAATAAAAAGGGCAATAATTTGATGGCCGGTGCCAACCATATGATACCTTTTGATGAAATCAATGAGCGTATTTGGAAGCTTCCGGCCGAGGTGTTCGTACCCTGTGCCGCATCAAGGTTAATAACAAAAGACCAAATTATTAGTATGATAGGTACGGGTCTTGAAGTAATCTCATGTGGTGCAAACGTGCCCTTTGCGGATGAGGAGATTTTTTTTGGCCCAATTATGGAATACACAGATGGCCGTATTAGTCTTATTCCTGATTTCATATCTAATTGTGGTATGGCAAGGGTCTTTGCCTATTTTATGGAAAAAAGAGTGGGTATAGATGATAATTTAATATTTAATGATACGTCGAATACCATTCGAGAAGCAATTTTGAATATCTTTAGGCAAAATCCTTATAGGACTAATTTGAGTGAAACAGGATTTGAAATTGCATTGAAACAACTGATATAATAAAAATCAACCGAGTATGGAGACAATCATCATCATTATATTTTTAGTAGGCTATTTAGCCATTACCCTAGAGCATAACCTTAAAATTGATAAACTGATACCGGCCTTGGCTATGATGGCCGTTTTATGGGCTGTTATTGCACTGTCTCATATGCCTGTTTTTGAGGTGAATACAGAACTAAGAGAGCTTGAGCCTACACATATTGATGAAATACTCCTGCACCATCTGGGTAAAACAGCGGAAATACTGTTTTTCTTACTCGGTGCAATGACCATTGTTGAAATCATTGATTATTTTGATGGTTTCGCAACTATTAAAGGTTTTATTCGAACAAAAAGTAAGCGTAAGTTATTGTGGCTGTTCTCTATATTGGCATTTATTCTTTCAGCCATCATCGATAACTTAACGGCTACTATTGTATTGATTACCATTTTGCAAAAGGTTATAAAAGATAGGGATACAAGACTGTGGTTTGCCGGTATGGTTATCATTGCCGCGAATGCCGGGGGCGCATGGTCTCCGATAGGGGATGTTACCACGACTATGCTATGGATCGCCAATAAGGTTTCTGCATTACAGCTAATCGAACATGTTTTGATTCCGTCTATTGTTTGTATGGTAGTGCCTGTTTTGGTTGCGAGTAGGTTCAAGGCTTTTAGCGGTGATATAGAAAGTGATATCGACAGTTTAGAGAGTCCGAAATCTAGGTTTGGATCCACCATGCTTTATCTGGGCTTAGGTGCAATTGTATTTGTGCCGATCTTTAAGACTGTAACACATTTGCCGCCTTATGTGGGTATGATGTTGTCCTTGGCGTTAGTAGCAACATTTGCTGAAATATATAGTGGTACAAAATTCAGTATATCTAATGTAGAGGGTGAAGGAGATGATACCGTAGGGTACCATAGTCCTGTACACGCCGCGCTATCAAAAATCGAACTGCCCAGTATTTTATTTTTCTTGGGAATACTTTTGGCGGTAGCCGCCCTAGAATCACTTGGTATGTTGTTCCATTACGCAGAAAGCCTAAATGCCGCCATACCCGATTCGGATATTGTAGTCTTACTTTTTGGTGTGGGTTCTGCCGTCATCGACAATGTTCCTTTGGTCGCCGCAAGTATGGGCATGTTCTCAGAGAGTTTGGACGACCCTTTATGGCATTTTATTGCCTATTCTGCCGGTACTGGTGGTAGTATGTTGATTATAGGATCGGCTGCGGGAGTAGTAGCCATGGGGATGGAGAAGATAAATTTCTTTTGGTATCTTAAGAAAATAGCATGGTTGGCCATGATAGGTTTTTTGGCCGGGGCAATAGTCTTTGTCTTGATGCGAGATTTTGTACTGAACACATAATTTAATCGATAAAATACCGTTATTAAAGCAACTATTAATTAGAGAACATATATGATACTATTTCAAGACCTTACCAATAAGGTCGACGCAGGGGAGGTTATATCGGAAGAGAAGACGCTTTCGGTAATGGATTTAATCCTCGATGGGGGTACGGGTAGTATTATAATTATCTCTGTGTTGTTTGTGCTACTCTTTGTGGCCTTGTATATCTATTTTGAGCGTATTTTTGCCATTAAGGCCGCATCAAAAATAGATAAGAACTTTATGAACCAAATTCGTGATTACGTAACCAATGGTAAGTTAGAGGCGGCCAAACTATTATGTGCCCAAACTGACTCACCCGTTGCAAGGCTGACCGAAAAAGGGGTGTCAAGAATTGGTAAACCTTTAGATGACATCAATACAGCCATTGAAAATGCAGGTACTTTGGAGGTTTATAAATTGGAAAGAAATGTAAGCGTTTTGGCTACGGTCGCCGGTGCTGCTCCCATGATAGGTTTCTTGGGAACCGTAATTGGTATGATTTTGGCGTTTCAAGAAATGGCAAGTAGTGGCGGACAGGCAAATATGGGTGCTTTGGCCTCGGGAATATATACGGCAATGACCACCACGGTGGCAGGGCTAATAGTGGGTATTATTGCCTATATTGGGTATAACCACTTAGTAAATAGAACCGATAAGGTGATACATAAAATGGAAGCCAATGCCGTTGAGTTTCTAGATCTTTTGAACGAACCCCTATAAGAACCGAGGTATGAAATTGAAGGGAAGAAGAAATAAAGTAAGTCCAGATTTTAGTATGTCCTCGATGTCGGATATTGTTTTTTTGTTGTTGATTTTCTTTTTATTGACATCAAATTCACCCAATGCATTGGATTTATTATTGCCTAAGGCTAAAGGAAAATCTACCAACACTCAGAATGTATCTGTAAGTATCGATAAGAATCTGCAGTATTTTGTGAACAACGAGAGAATTAACGGAGAATACATAGAAATTGAATTAAAAAAGGCATTGGAAGGCCAAGAAAAACCTACAATTATCCTAAGGGCTGAAGAGAGCGTTGCTATTAAAGAAGCGGTCTATGTCATGAATATTGCCAACAAAAATAATTATAAGGTCATTTTGGCGGTGCGACCCAATTAATCTAGGTCGAATCTTTGCCTATTACCTTCTTTTATTTGCCAAGTTTGAGGGCAGACAGATTTCTCCAAAAAAGAATGGACCCTCTAACGCGGCTATGCTCCGAGTATAGACCCACATTTTTTTAACTTAAATCGGCATCATGTCCTTTTTAGATACGAGACACAAGAAAAAATCATTTACACTTACGACAGCCTTGTTAAGCATGCTATTGCTATTGCTTTTTTACATAGGCCTTAGCTATTTGGATCCCCCTGAAGAAAGTGGCATCTCGGTCAATTTTGGCACCACTGATTTTGGTGTGGGCAAAGTACAGCCCAAGGAGAAGGTACAGTCGAAAGCCTTGGATACTCCTCCTGTAGAACCCGTAGAACAGGAAGAGATTGAAGAGGAAACGGTGCGAGAAGAACTCGCTGAAGAGGTAGTAGCCAAGGAAGAACCCGCTGAAAAGATTTTGACTCAAGAAAACGAGGAATCTATCAGAATAAAGCAGCAACAAGAGGCAAAGCGAAAAGCTGATGAAGCCGTAAAAAAAGCTAAAGCAGAAACTGACCGAATTGCCACTGAAAAGCGAAAGGCAGAGGCGAAAAAAAGACAGGAACAAGAAGCGAAAAAAAAGAAGCTCGATGAACTCATGGGTGGATTGAACAAATCTGATGGTACGGCAACTGGCAGTGAAGGCGACGATAAGAGGGCTGGCGATAAAGGTCAAGCTGACGGGGATCCTTATGCCACAAGTTATTACGGTAGTCCTGGTTCAGGAAGTGGTATAGGCGGTTTTGGCCTTAACGGAAGGTCTTTGGTAAGCAAAGGTCAGGTTAAGCAAGAGTGTAATGAGGCCGGTAGGGTAGTTGTAAAAATTATTGTTGATAGAAATGGTAATGTGGTGAGTGCGATTCCTGGTGTAAAGGGTACAACCAATAATAGTGCTTGTTTATTGGACCCAGCAAAAAAGACCGCACTGAAGCATAGGTGGAACTTGGATTCTAATGCGCCTAGTCAACAAGTAGGTTTTGTCGTGGTCAATTTTAAGCTAGGAGAGTGACCTATACCGAAACATTGGCATGGATGTTCGCCCAACTTCCTATGTATCAACAAATGGGTAAAATTGCCTTTAACGGAAAGCTCGATAATATCAAGGCTTTTACGGATAGTTTAGATAATCCTGAGAAAAAATTTAAGAGCATTCATGTTGCAGGAACCAATGGCAAGGGGTCTTGTAGCCATATGTTGGCCTCTATTCTTCAAGAAGCAGGTTATAAGGTGGGGCTCTATACTTCGCCGCACTTAAAAGATTTTCGTGAACGGATTAGAATCAATGGCAAACCCTTAGATAAAAAATTTGTTATCGATTTTATCGAACAAAATAAGCCCTTTCTTGAAGGGCACGGGCTTTCATTTTTTGAAATGAGCGTGGGTATGGCCTTTGATTATTTCGCAAGAGAAAAGGTTGATATAGCCATTGTTGAGGTAGGCCTTGGCGGTCGACTTGATTCTACCAATATAATTACGCCCAAAGTATCGCTGATAACCAATATCGGGATGGATCATTTGGAAATTCTGGGGGATAATCTAAAAAAAATTGCTTTGGAGAAAGCGGGTATTATCAAAGAAAATGTGCCAGTAGTAATTAGTGAATACCAGGAAGAGACAGCTAATACGTTTAGTGCTATTGCCAAAAAAAAAGGTTGTAAAATCATATTTGCCGATAAAATAGTTCAAAAGGAATATAAAACATCGCTCCTAGGAAATTATCAATCTAGAAATGTAAAGGGGGTAATAGCCGTTTTAGGAGTGTTGAACGGGTTTAACACAACTGAGGAACATTTGAGAGCCGGATTAAGAAATGTGGTAAAGAATACGGGTTTGATGGGAAGGTGGCAGGTTTTACAGCAAAAACCTATGCTTGTCTGTGATACCGCCCATAATCTTGAGGGGCTTTCTTTGGTGCTAGAGCAGATTCATAAAGAAAAGTTTGAGGCCCTACATATTGTTTTGGGTTTTGTAAAAGCCAAAAATTTAGGTGCGATACTTTCGCTTTTTCCAAAAGCTGCGTATTACTATTTCTGTAGGCCAAGGATACCAAGGGGCTTGGATCAATCTATTTTAGAGGTAAAGGCAAATGAATACGGTTTGAGAGGAAAATCATATTCGTCAGTCAGTGAGGCTATTACCGCCGCAAAAAGTACTGCTGCGAAGGCAGATTTTATTTATGTAGGCGGAAGTAATTTTGTTGTGGCCGAAGTGGTGTAATTTTTCTTATTTTTTCTTTTGGAGTAACTAAAACTATTCTATATTTGCACTCCTTTTAGGGCGATTAGCTCAGCTGGTTCAGAGCACCTGCCTTACAAGCAGGGGGTCACTGGTTCGAACCCAGTATCGCCCACATAGGTAAACAAAGGCCTTCGAGAAATCGGAGGCTTTTTTATTTTCAATCCGTACAACATGTGAACAACAACCTGAGTTCGACCTAAGGATTTAAATGAATAAAGCCAATGCTGTCCTAAATAAATTCAGGGCACATAAAATCTAGCCATTTTACTGGCTTGACGGCCTAAATATATTGATTTTCAAAAAAGAACCCCTTGTATAGATAAGTTTGGTGGTGGTTGTTCTTTAACAAATGGATTGTCAAGCCATTTATGTAGCTCTACTTTCACAAAGAGATTTAATCTTATAAATGCTACTAAATTTGATAAATACCAAGGATGTTTGGCCTGAGCTTTTAATGCTTTTAAGATTAGAATGGTTATAAGTGCCGTCCAAATTTGTATCATCACTGCATTGCGGGTTGTTCCAATGAAAGATTTAATGTGTAGTTGTTGTTTGATATCTCTAAAGAAGATTTCAACCTCCCATCTAGCTTTGTA
>JASFYU010000100.1:0-31154 GCA_045046905.1 Flavobacteriaceae bacterium
TATTTTCCCTTCTTTTATCGCTATATCTATCACTTTATCAATACCATTTTTGGCATCGATTACATGACCGCCCTTGATTAGGATATCAAAATTTTGTGCGCTGACTGAAACAGCAACTAAAAAAAACAGGGCTGTCACAAGAAGATTATATCGGAAAAGTATTTTTGTTTTCATTGTTTTCATTGTTTTTATATGCATTAGTCTGTAGTCATTTTAATAGGTACTATTGATTCTCCACTTGTGAGTAGTGCTTTTCTCAACTTCTTAACTTCGGTAGTTTCAATTATACCGGCATCATTTCCAAAACTTGAGCGTATGAATGTCAACACATCAGCAATTTCATCATCATTCAAAAAGCTATGTTGGGGCATTACCCCGTTATAGACCTCATTATCAATTTTTAAACTGCCCTCCATTCCCCGCAGCACCACTTGTATCAATCGCTCCTTATCTCCGGTAACCCACTCGGTATTTGTCAAAGGTGGAAATCTTCCCGACGCCCCTTTCCCGTTCATTTGATGACAGGCGCTGCAATACACCTGATATACCTTGGCTCCGCCTTGAAGATTTTTTGGTGTTAAATTATCATTGATTATATCTGGTGTTCTTATATGCGCTAGTAGCTTATGCCCTTCCATCGCTAACAGCTGTTCTTTTCCAAAACTATCTTTATCACCAGTATAAGTGATTTTCCATATCTTGCCTTTTACAGAGTCTGATAGATACATAGAACCGTCAGGACCTATAGCAATACCCATTGGACGATAAATGGCATCCTTTACACTTACAATGGGATTGACCTCTGCAAAGCCATCAGCAAAGACTTCTACTTCACCGCTAGGTTTGCCATCTTTAAAAGGTACAAAACCTACAAAATAACCAGATTGCGGGTAGGGTGCTCTATTCGTAGAACCGTGAAATGCAATAAATGCCCCATTTTTATAGCGTTCAGGAAATTGATCTCCTTCATAAAAAACAAGGTCGTTGGGTGCCCAATGACCAGGAAAACCAATAATAGGATCGTCGAATTCTGAGCATCGACCAATACTATCACCATCTCCCCCGTATTCAGGAGCGAGTACTTTTTTGCCTTTTAGCTGATCGTAATAACAATAGGGCCATCCAAAATTCGACCCCTCAGTCACCCTGATAAACTCTTCGGAAGGCAGCATCGCACTTTCCCACGGTGAATATTTATCAGGCCACAGCCTCAAAAGGTCATCTCTGCCATGCATAACTATATATAGTTCTTCTTCCACAGGATTCCAATCCATAGCAACTACACTGCGAATTCCACTGGCATATTTATATCCATCTTTTTGGGTCTGCCCTAATTTATCGGCATCGAACCTCCATACGCCTCCGTGATCAGCTAATTGCGGACATGGATCCAAGCCAGCCCCACCGGGAGTACGTTTTGGGTCTTGACAAGCATTTGAAGGTGCCCCAAAAGGAACATACATATTACCCTTATTGTCAAAGGCTATGGGTTTGCCAATATGTTCATGTTTACCATGTGCATGATCATCAGTCAACACAACTTCTACCTCACCCTCTGGCACTAAAGTGCCGATTTTCAACTTATAACGGTAAACCACCAGATCCGAACTGAAATAAATGTATCCCTTGTAAATTCGCATAGCCGTGGCATAACTCCATTTCTGGCGCGTGCTATGGTCACCGAATTTTTTAATAATATCAGCAGCCCCATTATTGTCAGTATCTTTCAAAGCAGCTACCGAAGCATTTTCAGTAGCATTCCTAAGCTTTACATACAGGATATTATCCTTGGTCACGGCCATATGTCGCACCCTTTCGGCTATACTATCGACTACGACTACCGATGAAAAATCATCAGGAAGAAAAAGCTTCCCATCGCGCGCTTCCTTTTTACATTGCACAAAGCAACAAACAAGACTAAAAAGTAAAAAGTAAATTTTGGAGTGAAAAACAGCGGCCATAATCTATATCAAAATTTTAATAAACTACCTCGGCTCTAGTGCAGGAGATAATATAAATGAACTCTCCCCATTTTCATTCCGATAGCTATCAAAACTACCCAGTCTTGATTACTCAACTGGGAACTTAACTTTGCCGGCAGTTAGGCTAAACCCAACCTGAGGCTATCGCCCTACGATTGAGCTACCTTCTTTAAGCTCTTACAGAACACCTTGGCTTGGCCCCGACACTATGAAAACAGTACAGTAGTATAGGGTCAAGTTATAATTCTTTTTGCTATTAAGCAAATGATTTCTGAAAAATGTGCTCGAACACATTTTTATTGGCATTTAAAAAATAGAGGCTTAAACTTTATTCGAAAACCAATGTTCCGAAAAAAGAAGGTTGATGAAAATTTGGGTGTTCACTTTTCACAGGATTCCAACTTAGATAATGTTCAATCGAAGTATCATCGCCACATTTATAGAAATTAGCATTGGCTTTAAAATTGCTGAGTTGAATTTCCTCATCATGAATAAATATTTCAGAAGGGATTATAACGGTCATTTCCCAAGAATGCCCTCCCGTCCTTTCTCCAAAAGGTTCTTCTCCCAATGTAGATTTGATTTTAATCTTTTCTTTAATGAGTTCTGGTGAAATAAATTCACGAGATCCTACATTCGGACCATAGGCCAAATGTGTAGTACCTATACAATTGAATTCAAAGTTGTAATAGTTACCATCTTGTTGTGTATCTATGAAAAATTCCACGCAACTATCCTTATGTGTAGCACTATTGGTAGCTGTTCGCTCCGCAAGAATATTTTCTTCGGTGATATAGAATTTCAACCAAATTTGATTGTTGCTATGGGCAATTCTAAATGCAACATCGGGTTGGTACGGAAATTCCTCCCAATTAATCAAATCTACCCGCTGAAGTTCTGTTTGTTGCTCGAGTAAATTTGAGACCTTTTGTAGACTGGCTTCTCCTATATATTCAATTTTTTTCACCATAAGCACTTCGTCTTTTGTACTTGACATCTTGCAAGCACCCAAAATTATACAACATAAGAGCAGCATCTTACCTTTTTTTTCTAGTCTATTCAAAATATTAGATTTTCCATTAAACTTACAAAATATTATACGATTCGTTGGTACAACAATCTTTCTTTGGCAGCATACTCCTTGCCTGTAGAGCAGTTGATTTGATTCGCTTCAAACAAATCAAGACTTAGGTGATTTACGTTCGTCATGATTCATAAGTGACAATATACAATTTAATTGGTATAAAGCGATAAGGCTCAAAAATTACATTTTGAAATTTTTGTGTTAACTTTCTATGCAATCGATTACTATAAATTTTTTAGAACAAGGTGCATTACCGCTGAAAACCACATTTATACGCTATGCCTGCCCAGTCATTCTTTTAGTCGATTTAATTGTTCAATTGCAACTTACGAAAGAAAAAACACCCGAATAGTATCTAGATTCAAATAAGAGAGAGCATTAAATACCGATTGGCAAACAAATATATAGGTCGAACTCGTGCTCTGAGTTTTCTTTATTTATTCTCTAGAGTTGAAACCATCTTTATTCATTACATTATTGTCATACCTTGGTATCATGAAAAAAATGTATTCAGTAGTTATCGTATTTCTCCTTTTAGCATTTGTCATTCCCGAAAAAGAAAAGACATATACTACTGCCGATTTTCCTTTCTTTGTCGGCACCTATACCAATTCGAAAAGTGAAGGCATTTATAAATATGTGCTACGAAAAGATGGCACATTAAAAAGTCTAGGCCTGGCAGCCAAGTTAGACAACCCTTCTTTTTTAGCAAAAAGTGCCGATAATAAGTTTTTGGTAGCCGTGAGCGAAATAAGTAATACCGATGGTATAGGCTTTCTAAAATCCTATGCCATAAGGGGTGACAGTTTACAATTCATCAACACAAAATCATCTGCTGGTAAACACCCCTGTTTTGTGACCATAAACAAAATGGGCTATGTAGTAACCGCCAATTATAGTGATGGCACTGTGGCTCTTTTAAAAATGAATGCAACAGGAGAATTATCAGACCCACTAGACCTTCAACAACATACGGGTAAAGGCACTAGCCAGCGACAGAAAGGCCCACATGCACATTCAGCATGGTTCGCCTCCAATGCCATTGATCTCATCTCAGTGGATTTGGGCACCAATGAACTTTGGTTTTCACAAATAGACACCCTAACCAACAAATTAGTGCCCAAAAACCCATCTACATTGGCCATGACAGCGGGGGCAGGACCGCGGCATATGACGTTTCACCCCAATGGCAAATGGGCCTATGTGCTCAATGAACTGTCATCTACCACGACCCTTTTAGAAAAAAACGCTTTGGGTAACTATACTATAGTTAGTTCAATATCGACCTTGCCAACGGAATACAAAGACCCGAATTCATGCGCTGATATTCATATATCAACCGATGGTAGGTTTGTATATGCCTCTAATCGCGGCCATAACAGTATAGTTATTTATAAAGTAAAGGCCGAAGATGGCACCCTGACGCTCGTAGGTCATGAGGCCACCCGAGGCAGGGTGCCTCGCAATTTTTCGCTATCTCCAGATGGTAACTATTTATTAGTAGCCAATCAAGAGACTAATACCATTGTTTCCTTTAGACGCAATACAAAAACTGGTAGCTTGACATTTATTGATAAAATAGCCGCACCTACCCCCGTTTGTATTTTGTTTTGAGGGTGAAAAAACTAAAAGATAGCGAACATAATTCTCGATATAGAATAGCCACAGCATATAATGCACTTGAACAAATAGGCATGGCAAAGGAGTACATTTAGAAGCAGAGGAAAATATTTATACCCATAGGAAAATGGTATTCTGCTTGTGAGGATTACAATGTAACAGAATACCGTGCTTCGCACGCAAAGCAGTTTTCACGAGTAGCAGAATGACGAAGTGACTTATTACTTGGGCGTACAATAAAACCTCCTAACTAAACCATTCTACATCAATTCACAAGACATGAACTATGGATACCTCTAAAATATCAGTCGCTATTTTTGATAAATACGCAGATAAATTTCAGAGCGAGTATTTTGGATCGAATTTGTACAATAATTCATTTGATTTCTTCTGTGATTTGATAAAAACTAGGAATGCAACTATTCTAGAGGTAGGTTGTGGCCCAGGAAACATCACAAAATATGTATTAGACTAAAGGCCTGATTTTAATATTCAGGGCATTGACCTTTATTTATAATGTTTCGCAATTATTAAGCTCTAAAGGAGAACGGCTTTAAGCAAATTCATATAGACCGTAAAGATTGTATTGAGAATGGCGAAGTGATTTTCAATGATCTACATATTGTGGCAACAAAATATTGACAAAAAATTAGGTGAGGCATACGTCATTCTACCGTCTCAAGAGATGGTTATTCAGTACACCACAAGCATTTTCTATATTACAATTTACTCACCTTGTTTATAACCTGAGTTCAGTAATCAAAACCGTTTCGCACTCAATGAGGTATTAAAACATAAGGGTTTTCTTTAGCATATTTCTGAAATCTGTACGGGTCTGCGTTCTTTGAGTGATTTTATGGCTGCCAGTCCTATTTTTAAAGACTCCAATCCATCTTTTCCGCCAACGGGAGCTTGATTATCATCGATCAAAATGTTTGTAAAATCTTCCATTTCTGTTTTATATGCTTCTGCATAGCGTTCTAAGAAAAAATGAAGCGGTAATGCTCCTTGTACTCCGCTTTTCGTATATAATCTATGGCCATCACTCACATTATTATTCCCTTGCACCATACCTTTTGAACCAAAAACTTCTATTCGTTGGTCATAGCCATAGGCTGCTTCACGACTATTGTCTATCACAGCCATTGTACCATCGGTATAGGTAAGGGTGATTATGGCGGTATCAATATCTCCTGCTTCTCCGATAGCTGGATCTACCAGTACCGCACCTTTGGCATACACTTCTTCTACTTCCTTTTCCACGATAAAACGAGCCATATCAAAATCGTGAATGGTCATGTCTAAAAACAGCCCTCCCGATTGTTTGATATACGATATTGGCGGTGCCCCTGGATCCCTGCTTGTAATTTTTACGAGATGAGGTTCGCCGACCTCTCCGTTTTTCACCAAGGATTTTACTTTTCGAAATTCCTTGTCGAACCTCCTGTTAAAACCAATCATCAGCTTGGTATCGGTGTCTTCTACGACCTTCAATACATCAATAACTCTTTGCAGGTTTAAGTCTAAGGGTTTTTCGCAAAAAATATGCTTTCCTGCCTTGGCGGCTAGTTCAACATAATCGGCATGTGTATCAGTAGGGGTACAGATTACTATCGCATCGATATCGGCTATAGCCAATAATTCCTCATAGGTAGCAACGGTAGATGATACTCCCTTGTTTTTCGCATACTGTAACGATTCATCAATGGGATCTGTTACGGCAACAACTTCTACATTATGCATTTGAAGTAGGTTGTCTAGATGAATTTTTCCTATTCTTCCTAACCCAGCTACAGCGAATTTTAATTTGATCATATTTTTATCAGTTCATTTGATTTGAAAGATTGTGTTGCCAATTCAGCAATTATTGTTGCTTTGGTACCATCTTCAACATTGATTTCAGGTTTTCTTTGTTCTATAATACAATCGACGAATTCTTGGATTTCATTTATAAATGCCTGATGAAATCGTTCTTGAAACGATTGAGAACACTCTTTAAACACGCCATTATCAGTCAGTATCTCAACCATATTTTTTTGTGGAACGGATCCAATTCTTAAGGTTGCCTTTGTTCCAATAATTTCAGTTTCAACATTGTATCCATGGGGAGCGGTCCTGCCTGCCAGAATAAAAACCATGGTCTCATTGTCGAATTGCATTAGGGCAGAAACATTGTCACCATCGCCATACTTGGCGTATTCAGAGTGGGCATAACAGCCTCCTATGGCATATATACTTTTGGGTTCTGCTTTTAACATCCATCGGGCGAGGTCAAAATCATGAACGGCCATATCAAAAAACTGTCCGGCACTATGTTTGGCATATTTGAGCGCCCCTTCGATAGCCGATTCTGGATCTACACTATAGCTTCTGAAAAGCACAGGTTTACCAATAAGGCCTTCTTCAATTTTTTGTTTGGCATAGACATATGAGGGGTCATACCTACGCATAAAGCCCAGCATAAAAACTAGCTCAGTCCTTAAGCTTACCGCATTTTCAACATCATAACATTCAGCTGTGGAGACACCCAAGGGTTTTTCACAAAAAACATGCAATCCTTTTTCCAGTGCAAGAACGGTATGGCTACAATGCTGATCAGAAGAGGAAACAATAACTACCGCATCCAAATCGGCTCCGTTGATCATTTCATTAAAATTGGTGAAGCATTTAGGTGCTTTTAATGCTTTTTCTGCCTTTGCCAATTGATCTTTATCAAGACTACAGATTGCGGTTAATTCGGCATGTTTAATAGCGTGGGTAATATTTTCCGCATGTTTAAATCCGAGCCTACCTAATCCAACGATACCTATACGAACAGTTTTCATTATATGATCTATTTGTTTTCAAATTCCTAAGCTCCTTAAATAGTCACGATTGGCCTGAGCACTAAGCTTCGGATTTCCCATTCCTGGTAAAATATCTTGTTCCACTACAATCCAATCTTTATAATTCATTTCATGTAAGAGGGCCACGATGGCCTTAAAATCCACAGTACCTTCTCCGAGTTTACAAAACACCCCTCGTTTTATGGCATCAAAGTAATCACCATTCGCTTTTTGCGACTCTGCCGCTATTTTCGCATCAAAATCTTTGAAGTGTACATGCCAAATTCTATCGGCATAGACCCTTAGGGCTTTGAGAGGATCTCCTCCGCCAAAAGCATAATGACCCATGTCTAAACAGAGGCCTACTAACTTAGGATCCGTCAAGGCCATTAGTTTTTCAACCTCTTGTGGGGTTTCGATATAGCCTGCGCAATGGTGATGAAAAACGGTTCGAATACCAAAGGTGTCTTTTACTATTTTAGCGATACCTTCTGCCCCACTGGCATAATTTATCCACTGCTGTTTTGTCAAGCCCATTTCTGGCCGAATTCTTCCTGCATTTTGTGTGCGTTCAGAAACAGAGCCATTGTCATCGGCAAGAACAATAAAGGCATTTTTATACCCTGCTTGATATAGTAGTTCAGCTACTTTCAGGGCAGATGTAATGCCTTGGTCATGTGTGGCCGTATCTGCCAGTGCCACGGGAACAAATGCCCCCAATAACGCTAAGTCTCTTTTATGAATTTCTGACTTTAACTGATCTGGTGCCGTAGGCATATAACCCCAATCACCAAGTTCAGTACCAATATATCCTGTTTCCTTGATTTCATCCAATACCTGTTCAAAGCCGATTTCTTCGGATTTCTCCTCCAAGTCAAACTCTAAGGCTCCCCATGAACAGGGGGCATTTGCAATTTTAATCATGCTGTTTTCTTAAAACTTACGAGACCATATATTGGGCCATCTTTCAATGATTACTTTGGTCTGAGTGAAAAATTCTATGGCATGTTTGCCCTGCCCGTGCAGATCACCGAAGAAGCTATCTTTCCAGCCACTAAAGGGAAATTGGGCCATTGGAGCGGCCACCCCTATGTTTATACCAATATTACCTGCATCGGCCTCATTTCTAAATTTCCGGGCGCTTGCTCCACTTCCTGTAAATAAACAGGCCATATTACCATAGTTGCCACTATTCACAAATTGCAATGCTTCTTCTATGTTTTTCATTGAAATAAGGCTCATTACTGGGCCAAAGATTTCTGTTTTGATCACTTCTTTGTCCAAGGCAACATTTTCCAATATCGTCGGAGCAAGGAAATTTCCATTTTCGTATCCTGAAATGGAAGTATTTCTACCGTCCAGAAGTATTTTGGCTCCCTCGTCAATTCCTTTTTGAATCAGCCCTTCGATCCTATTCTTACTCTCAGGGGTTATAACAGGACCCATGCTCACGCCATCATCCCAGCCGTAGCCTGTAGTCCTTGATTTAACCACTTCATAGAGGGCATCTTTTATTTCTCGTTTTTGATCACCTACGGTAATAATAGTAGAGGCCGCCAAACAACGTTGACCGGCACAGCCATACACAGAATCAGCAATAATTTTAGCAGACATTTCAATATCGGCATCAGGCAGTATGACCACTGGGTTTTTTGCTCCCCCTTGGGCCTGTACTCTTTTTCCGTTGGCCGTACCCTTAGAATAAATATATCGTGCTACGGGTGTGCTTCCTACAAAACTAATAGCCTTGATGGTCGGATGCTCTAAGATGGCATCTACTGATTCTTTGCCGCCATGCACCAAATTGACGAGTCCTTTTGGAAGGTCTAATTGATCGATGAATTCAAAAATTTTCATCATGGTCAATGGTACTTTTTCCGATGGCTTTACAATAAAAGCATTGCCCGTGGCAATAGCATACGGAAGAAACCAAAAAACAATCATGCTCGGAAAATTAAAGGGCGTGATACATGCCGCTACACCCAAAGATTGCCTGATCATCATCTCATCTACCCCTGTGGCAATATCTTCAATAACATCACCGGCTATTAGCATTGGCGTGCCACAGGCGACTTCTACATTTTCGATAGCCCGTTGAATTTCACCAAAAGATTCTCCTTTGGTCTTACCAGATTCTTTGGTGATAATTTCGGCCAATTCGTCGATGTTTTGCTCCAATAAAGATTTTAAATGATACAGTGCTTGTACCCTCTTAATCACAGGAACCTTACTCCATTCTTTGTACGCTTTATGGGCCACTAGAGTAGCCTGATCAACATCCTTTTTTGTGTCGGCACCGTAAGGAACTTTTGCCAAAATTTCTTGATTGGCAGGATTTATGACATCGATAGTCTGTTTTGAATTGCTCTCTGCCCAACGGCCGTTTATATAATTTTTTAAACTTTCCATTTTTTTATGCTTAAATCTATGATGAACTCGTCTTGAGTTATTGCTTTATTATCCGTTAGTTCCCAGTAATATATATATCAAAATAGTCACTGTACATAAGCCTATCGACATAGGTTTGGTATATTTCCATGACTCCAAATTAACGGCACCAACATCGGCAACCTCGTACATATTTCGTCTTGGATAAAAATAAGATACCCCGTACATTATGGCTACATTCAATACAAATTCAATGCCCCATAAATGCACAAAGTGTATGCCGTGACTGGTATAACCCCAGGTCATAAAAACGTAAAAAGACAGTCCGAAAATAAGTGCAGACTTGGCCCCTATGGCCGAAACTTTTTTCATAAAAAAGCCTGCCAGGAGAACTGAAGCAATCGGAATAAAGAAAATGCCGTTCAATTCTTGGAGTAATTGGTACAAACCGTCTGAGGCATTTGCGACCATAGGCGCGGCAAAGATGGCTACCACAGCTAAAACAGCAGAGGTTACTTTTCCTATTTTCACCAGCTTAGAATCGCTAATATCTTTCTTTAGGTGTTTCTTGACAATATCAATGCTAAACAAGGTTGCGACCGAATTCAGTACTGAATTAAAGGTACTCAGTACGGCGCCCATAATGACCGCGGCAAAAAACCCAATCAACCATATAGGCAATACTTTTTTCACCAATCTCGGGTATACCGAATCTTGTTGGTCGAAATAAACATCCTGAAAATAATAATAACAGATTACACCGGGGAGTATAATGACCAAGGGGATTAATATTTTAAATAGCCCTGTTAACAATAGGCCTTTTTGAGCTTCCTTTAAATTCTTGGCCCCCAAAGCTCTTTGGATAATAGTCTGGTTCATGCCCCAAAAATATAACTGATTGATGATCAGGCCCGTAAATATCACTTCAAAAGGCAATACAGAATCGGGGCCTCCAATGACATTGAACTTCTCAGGAGCATATTCATACACCTTAACCAGCCCATCAATGATATTATTATCACCGATAGACATCAGCGCCAGAATGGGAATCAGTAATCCGCCCAATAACAGGCCGATACCATTGATTGTATCGGAGTAAGCTACGGCCTTCAGTCCCCCAAAAATCGCATATATAGAGCCGATAGTACCAATTAGAACTACAGTAACCCACAGACCTTCTGTCTTATCGACCCCTAAAATCTCTGAAACTCCAAATAGACTTTCAATACCTATGGCCCCAGAATACAAGACAATGGGTAATAAGGTAACCACAAAAGAAAAAATCAGAATACCCGCAACCATGGTGCGTGTTAGGTTATCGAACCGCTTTTCCAAAAATTGGGGAATCGTGGTCAGCCCCATTTTTAAATATTTTGGTACGAAAAAAATTGCTGCGATTACCAATGCTATTGATGAAGTAACCTCCCAGGCAATGACAATAAAGCCATTGACATACGAATTTCCGTTCATTCCGATCAGATGTTCTGACGAGATATTGGTAAGCAACATAGACCCCGCAATGACCACTCCAGTCAAACTTCGTCCTCCTAAAAAATAGCCTTCTGAGGAACCTAAATTCGTCTTACGCAAGCTATACCATGTAAATAGGGCGACGCCTCCTGTAAAAAGGATGAAAGTGGCCAGGGTAATAATCAGATCAGTATCCATTTTCTATTGTGGTTTAAAGGTTGGTTAGAGATAATATTTCTGTGTTTTCTTGTTCTTTTGATAGTTTTCATAAGATTCACTTACTGCCTTTTTCTCTGATGTCTCTGCTATGGCAACATCCCACCATGTAAATCCGGGTACTCCTTTTTTACGATCCACTTCAATGTAAATCAAGGTGGTATGGTCAATGGTTTTTGCCTTTTTTAAAGCTGCCTTCAATTCCTGCACATTTGCCGTCTTAATTACATAAGCGCCCATACTGGCAGCATTTGCAGGATAATCAATGGGTAAGAGCCCACCATCGAGTTGTTGAGTTTGTTCATTTCGATACCTATAATAGGTGCCAAAACCTTCACTACCTACAAAATTAGACAGGCTTCCGATACTAGAATACCCATCATTGTTCAATAAAATAATGGTCATTTTTTGTCTCTCTTGAATAGCTGTTATAATTTCTTGGGCCATCATGAGGTAACTACCATCGCCTACCATTACATAGACCTCGCCATCAGGATTGGCCATTTTGGCTCCTAAACCGCCAGCAATTTCATAGCCCATACAAGAGTATCCATACTCCAAATGAAATCCTTTGGGATGTACTGTTCTCCATAATTTGTGTAGATCTCCGGGTAAGCTTCCCGCTGCACAGAGCACAATATCTTTGTCGGTCGCAAATGCGTTGACAGCCCCAATTACTTCGCCTTGAAACGCAGGGGTATCATTTTTCTCGGTATATATCTCAGAAACAAAGGCATCCCAGCTTTTGTTGAATCCTTCTACTTTTTCTCGATATGCGTCACTTACTTCAAAATCGGATAATTGCTTATCGATTGCTTCTAGAATAACTTTGGCATCACCTACTAAAGGCAAGCCACCATGTTTAAAGGAGTCAAACTCTGTAATATTGATATTGATAAATTTCACCTCTGGATCTTGAAAAGCTGATTTAGAAATAGTAGTAAAATCACTATATCGTGTACCTAGACCAATGACAAGATCGGCATCATTGGCAATTTCTATGGCTCCTGGAGTTCCTGTCACGCCAGCGGCTCCTAAATTTTGGGGCTCATCATAGTTCAACGAGCCTTTTCCTGCAAAAGTTTCTGTAACGGGAATCCCCGTTCTATTTACCAGTTTTTTAAGTATTTCTGTAGCACCACTATAAATGGTACCGCCACCTGATACAATCAAGGGTCGCTTACTTTTCTTTATTTGACGTATCGCCTGCTCCAACAGAATTTGATCTGGCATAGTCCTACCAACGGGCCATACCCGTTTTTCGAACATAGCAATGGGAAAATCGAAGGCCTCAGCCTGCACATCTTGAGGAATGCAGAGGGTAACCGCTCCTGTTTCCGCTTGAGAAGTCAACACCCGCATTACCTCAGGCAAAGCTGTAATTAGTTGTTCAGGTCGATTGATGCGATCCCAATATTTTGAAACGGGTTTAAAACAGTCGTTTACTGAAATATCTTGAGTGGCGGCCGATTCTAATTGCTGTAAAACGGGGGCTACTTGTCTGGAGGCAAAAATATCACCGGGAATTAACAATACCGGAATTCTATTGATGGTGGCCGCAGCTGCTGCGGTCAACATATTAGTTGCTCCCGGCCCAATAGAAGAGGTACAGACAAAAGTCTGCATTCGGTTTTTTACCTTGGCATACGCTGCGGCAGTATGTACCATTGCCTGTTCATTCCTTGCCACATATAGTGGAAAATCAGGATTTTGATGCAGTGCCTGCCCTATGCCTGCTACATTACCATGCCCAAGAATACCAAGGCAGCCAGCAAAAAATTTGTTCTGAACACCGTCACGTTCCACATATTGATTTTTGAGATATGCAATAGTGGCCTGTGATACCGTTAGTCTTTTTGTTTTCATATGCTCTATATTTTGTTATTGATTAATCAACAACCCCGACCCAAGGGTACGAGGTATGCTTCCGAAAAAACATCTTTCATTTCGAGGCAGGCCTCGGAGAACCTGCCTGCGGGCATAGGCAGGTTAAACCCTTAATGAGGGATTAAAACCCTCCATAAGATTCAATAAATTGTAATGATTCTTCCAAAGTGGGCATAAAATTGGCGCAGCCCTTCTTTGTCACTACCTGAGCACCGCTGGCATTGCCCATACGACACGATTTATACAAATCCCACCCTTGTAAAATACCATATAAAAACCCTCCTGCAAAGGCATCGCCAGCACCGAGAACATTCAATATCTCTACCGGAAAACCCGGTACATCTTGCCTAGAACCGTTCTTGTTATATATACTAGCCCCATCAGAACCTCTCTTCACAATTAGGGTTTCTATACCAGAGGAAAGCAGTTGAGTTATAGATGCATTGATATCGCCTTTGATTTCGGGTGCAGAAATTTGCTGTTCTTTAATAACCACCTGTGAGCTATCGCTTAGGGTTGCGGCCAAAATTTCTTCTTCGGTTCCGATTGCTATTTTTACGCGAGCTAGTATGGCCCGTACCGTTATGCCAAAGGCCCTGTAATCATGCCATTGATCAGCCCTAAAATCAAGATCTAAAACCACATTCACATTATTTTTATCGGCAATTTCGGTGGCAAAAAAAGTAGCGCTTCTGCTGGGTTCCTTATTCAATGCCGTACCGTTGATCAATAGTATTTTGTAGTCTTGAATCTGGGCTTTGAGAACATCATCAATATCAACTTGGCTATCGGCGGCATTGTCACGATAAAAGACCAAGGGAAATTTATCAGGAGGCTCAATTCCTAAAACCACTGCACTACTTCTCGCATCATTCTTTACCGGAATACAATGGGTATTTACGTTTTCATTCTTCAGAAAATTCACAATAAACTCACCCACTTTATCATTACCAACAGCGGTCAGCAGACTTACATTGACCCCTAGTCTGGCACAGGCAACGGCAATATTCAAAGGAGAACCGCCCACAAAGGCATCGAAGCCTTTAATATCATTGAACGGGGAACCAATATTTTGGGAATACAGATCAATTGAAGATCTACCAAAGGTGATTACATCAAATTTTTTCTTGGTCATCTGTTCTTTTATTTATTCATTTCAGCGGTTACCAAAGGCAATCTTTTGTCTTGCGATGACCATGAATCATAGATCCATTCATGATCTGGGTCAGTGGTATTTGCCAAGCATTGATCCGTTCCTGCCAAGAAATTAAGATAGTAGCAATGAAAACCATGTTCCGCAACAACGGGGTGAAAACCTTTTGGAATCATAACCACATCATTATGCTCTGCCCTAACCATTTCATCTAATGATCGGTCTTTGGTATATACTTGTTGAATTGCATAGGCCCCTGGTTTTTGGAACTTATAAAAATAGGTCTCTTCCTGTATAGGCTCAAGTACATTACCGGCCTCATCTACAATTCTTTCGTCATGTTTATGTGCTGGAAAAGAACTCCAATTTCCTGATGGGGTATAGACTTCTCTCGCTACCATTTTACTACAACCAAAACCTGGAGGCACCAAGTCATTAAACTGACGCGTGGCATTATCGCCCCCAAAAATAACAACTGGCGTATCTTCAGGAGTGACAAATTTCGCAGGAAAATCTTCATCAGTCTTACACCAACCATAGGCAATATCTAAAACAGCACTGGTAGCTGTCAGGGTAAATTTGCTATTTCTAGAAAGGTACAATGTATGGGCAACGCCACTAAAAACATCTTTTCTTCCAGTTTTAGTTTCCCAACTACCCTTATTACTTTCTACCTTATAATTTCCGCTTAGCAATACAATGACCATTTCATTGTCTTGGGTCTCATGTTCCCAAACCTGCCCTTGGGTCATCTCTCTTGCTTCAAAATAAAGAAAATTCCAGTTTGCCGATTCAGGAGTAACGCTATGATAAACACCTGACCCTGTTTTTGGTTTTATCAATAATGGTGATTGTTTGCTCATGTTTTATTTTTTAAAATGACTTGCTTTGCCCGTAGCCCCTAAAAGGTCGAATTTATCGAGCATGAATTTTTCTTGTTCGTCTATATAGGTTTGTCCGGGTATGATAGGGTCAAAAAGTTCTGGAGAATTTTTAAAGAACTCTCTATGAACCCTTGCCCATAACAGTCTGGTATCAGTGGCAATATTTATTTTACAAACGCCATACGCAATAGCCTTGACAATTTCATCAGGCACTACCCCAGCAGCCCCTTGATCGAGCTTTCCTCCACTTGTATTGATGCGGTCAATCTCTTTTGGATCCACGGCCGAACCACCATGCAGGACTATTGGAAAATTCGGAAGCTTATTCTGAATTTCTTCCAAGATATCAAATTGTATGCCTTGCCCACCTGAAAATTTATACGCCCCATGGCTTGTACCAACGGCCACAGCCAAACTATCACAGGCTGTCTTTTTTACAAATTCAACCACCTCATCAGGATGGGTATATTTAGCATGTTTCTCATCGATTGATATATCATCCTCGACACCGCTCAGCACACCCAACTCAGCCTCTACGACAACATTATTCTTATGTGCTTGTTCGACAACAGACTTTGTTCTATCTATATTTTTTTCAAAAGAATCATGAGAGGCATCGATCATTACCGAATTATAGCCCTTAGATGCAATGGCATCAAAAGCATGCGCCTCATTGCCATGATCCAAATGAATCGCATAAACCGCCTTGGGATACACTTTTGCAGCCGCAGCTATCATAGCCAATAACATATGAGCATTGGCATAGTTTCTCGCTACAGGGGTGGTTTGTACTATAAATGGTGCATTAGCTTTTTGGCCTGCCCTGAAGAGACCATGAACCTGTTCCATAGTAAAAACATTCACCGCTGCAATGGCATAGAATCCATAACATTTTTTATAAAGGGCCTTTGGCGAAATGAGCATAAAAATCAGTATTACAAAATGAATTCAAGCGGTGATCGAATACTCAAAAAAACAATAAAATAATGATTCTATGAAAGATTTTGGAAGCAACCCTTATGCAAAGGTTTGCATAAAAATCTGGTCTGTAAAGTAAACTGCCTCGACCCAAGGGTACGAGATATTATAATTTAGGAACTTCCTTTTCATTTTGACGCAGCCCCAAGTACGGGGAAGGAGACCTGTCTTTGCAGGCAGGTTAAACCCGGTTGCTTATCAGCCGTCTTCTGGCAGGTTTGTATTTTTACCCTAATCTTCCTTGAGTTGAATACATCTATTAATTCTTGTTTTCCTGATTTTTATTAATTATCCAAGTGTTAATAGTATTGTGCTTTCCTTCAATAACAATTTTATAAAATATAGATTCAAACTGAGAAACATCAATAGTCGCTTTCTCCATTGCGGTTTTGATTTTTTTTATTAATACATAAGAGTCTTGTTCCTCTAATGAAAATCTGTTAGAGGTGGATACATGAATTTTGACTTTCCCCTTTTTACTTAAAGCATGCCAGGTTAGGTATATTTTATTATTTTTAAGTGTGGCCTGGGGTTCAGCTATCGAAACCTTACCGGTCAGCGGTATTCCATCAATTTCCCAGAGTTTTTCCTTCTTCGGATGAAGTTTCAAAGCACGTAACATCGTGGGCATTATATCGACAATTGCCGGTTCTTTCGTATGAAAATAGGCATTTAACCCTTTTGCGTTGGTGACAATCCAAGTAAGGCGTTCCCTTGCACTTTGTCTCCCATGACTTTTTCCTGTTTCACTGTTTCTTCCATGATCCGTTGTAATGTAGATTTCCCACTTTTCATTATACATCTTTTTCCGGTCTTGTATTGCCTGCCACAAACGACCCATTTGATTGTCCATGATTTTTACGGCATTATAAAATTGTTCGCTGTCTCCGTACTTATGCCCCATATCATCGGTGTATTCTAAATAGACCCAAGAAAGATCGGGTGCGTTTTGCCTAATATATCGGGAAGCTTCATAAACCACGTGTTCATCTATTTTGTGAATATAGATACGGTTTTCATCATGAGGAAAGTTTAAGGTATCCTTTTCAAACCCATCGAAATGATAGTCTAACTGAATAGGTCCTGTGGCATTATGGTTTTCACCGACCAATTTGGTGCGGTTATCTAACCACGTGGAGAAAATAGCGGTTTGTAGTTCGGGGCGCTGTTCTTTTGCAAACCTAAAAATGGTCCAGTAGTTATAATTTGGCGCTACAATACCGTTGTCCCAGACATTGTGTTTGTTGGCCCAGGTTCCCGTGAGAAGGCTATTATAGCCTACTGCGGATATGGTCGGAGTTTCTGAGTAACCATTTTTTTTACCCCCAACATAAGCACGGGTATAACCGCCTTCTTTGGCTATTGCATCCAAATTCGGGGTGGGTATTTTTTCTATAACATCGGCCGAAATACCATCGACAATCACAAAAAGTACTTTTGACTTATCATTTTGGGCATTACTCACATACATACATAATACGACAATACAAAGACAAATTATTTTATTCATTTTCAATGGGTTTACATTGGTCACAAGGAAAGAGGCTACCTATAAAATACTTTATATACAACTTCATTTTTATACTATCGGCTTTTATCAAAAAAGCCATAAAATATTTTATTTCGACCCCACTCGGCCCATATTTATAAATGGAAATAGGATTATTAATTAATCAACCTCAAAGAAGGTACATTTCTGAGGGGCTAGCCTTGGAATGCCATCGAAATTATTCTAGGTTTTTGGTCAAAAAAAATCAATTTTAGACAGCGTTTGGTTAACACCTTCGAAAAATTACACTTTGCACCGACTATTTGTACTAGGCATACACTCTTTCGAAGATTCCCTTATTACCAATTCAGGCTTAAAGATCTCTTGTCGAAACTCGGTATTGACATCCTGATTATCTAAACGGCGCAATAAAATTCGAGCAGAAAGCATACCTAAACTGTATACGGGCTGCCATACCGTTGATAATGAAGGCGTAAAGTATGAGGAATGAGGTTCGTCATCAAAACCTATTATTGAAATATCTCCTGGAATCTTTAAAGCAAGCTTTTTGGCCACATGCATTGCAGAGATTGCAATACTATCATTCATAGCAAAAATAGCATCTGGTGGATCCTTTAATCGCAATAGTTTCTTCGCAGGCTTTAAACCATCTTCATGTGAAAAGCCCTGAACATGAACAATATACTCTTTTCGAATGGGTATATTATTATTCTCAAGCGCATCTAAATACCCCTGAAGTCTATGCCGTGTAGTACTTAAGTTCAATGGCCCTCCTAAATGTGCAATATTCTTGCAACCAGACTGAATGAGATATTCCACAGCCTGAAAGGCTCCAGAATAATCATCGACAAGTACCTTATCAACCTCTAGCCCAGGACAGTCTCTATCAAACACAACAACAGGAATTCCATTTTTTTGAAGTCTTCTAAAATGGTCAAAATTTTTGGTTTCCGAAGATGGTGAGACCATAATACCATCGACCCGAATCTGAGATAGTTTTTTTACAATGGTCATTTCTTCTTCGTAAGACTCATTAGACAGGCATATCATAATATTGTAGTCTGAAGTACCTACCACATCTTGAATACCCGTTATTATCGCAGAAAAAAAATGGCTTGTTATCTCTGGAACAATTACTCCGATGGTATTTGATTTTTTCTGCAATAGATTCAAGGCCAAGAGATTGGGCTGATAGTCTAGTTTTTCGGCCAGAGCTTTTACCGTTTCTTTGGTTTCCTTTTTTAAAGCGGGATGGTCATTTAATGCTCGAGAGACTGTGGAAGGAGATATATTGAGTTCACGGGCAATGTCTTTAATAGTAACCCTACCCTGTTTCATAATAAACTGCTTTTTTAACTTCATTCCACAATAACAAACAACTCGGCCGTTCGAATAAAGGGAAGTGATAATATACGATAACAAAGTACAAAAATTATATTATACAGCAGAGTTGACGAAGTATTTGATATCAAATCTGCTATTGAACTATAACACTATTACCCATACGAAGTTTAAAATTGGTTTAAAACCTGAGTTTTCAATACCCTGATTTTAATTTTCTAAACATCGTATATCTATACTTTTTCAAGCTTGGGCACTAAGGATTTGTTAGATTTTACTAAAAAAGTAAAGGCAGACATTTACCAATGCCTGCCTTTACTAAACTAAACTAACTCAAAAATTTATACTACCCCGTTAATACCCGGCATTTTGAACCAAGAAGCCATCGAGAATTGAGGCTCCGTCAATAGCAGATTGTGGAATAGGAAACAAACGTTTATTAGGATCCGAATTTGTTTTCTCGGTATATGAGTCTTCATATTTTCCAAATCGAATCATATCAGTACGTCTTTGAAATTCCCAATAGAATTCAAATCCACGTTCGCGATATAGCATATCAGTAGTCATTTCAGTCAAGGGAGGAGCGGTATGTCTTGCCGTTCTTGAGGCCCTAACTATATTCACATCAGCCAAGGCGCTACCGGCATCTCCCTTGCGTAGTTTTGCTTCTGCCCGCATCATATACATATCAGCAAAGCGCAGGACAATGAGATCAGCCTCCCCTTTGTTCCTTCCAGAATCGGATTTTTTGCTAAATTCATATTTCTCAACCCTATAGCCGTTACTATGCGAACTATTGGTGGTGAAATCAACTTCTAAAGAATGAAAGACAGGATCACCTACCTCAGATCTATTATTTTTAACCAAATCAACCACATAGTTATCTCCATCACAGCGTTCAAATGGATCTCCTTTTTTCTCATGTTGTAGACCATACAGGAAACCTCTATAAATACCACGATCAATTTCAAAATCTGCGGCACTCACACAACCGGCCTCATTTATCAAATTATCTTTATGAAATCTTGGGTCTGCATCGGCGGGATCTGTATCTCCGTAGGCATCTACCCAACTTTGATAAAAATCGGATGAAATGGCAGCGGCATCGGTACCGTTGGCCCTAGGAAATTCAGGATTTGGATAAAAATCGCCAGACATCGAGAAATAGGCCATACGATTATGACCGCCTAGATCCGCACGTTGATCAATTGCAAAAATCAACTCTTTATTCGTATGGTTTTCATCATCGAAAATTTCGAAATATTCAGCAGACAGTTCATGCTCATTCGAATTAATTACTCTATCGGTAAATTCAATTACCTTATCCATATCGGCATTACTGAAGTTAGGTGTTCCGTAAGGATCCCGATATACCGGTGCATTTAAATGAATCCTGGCCAACAATGCCCAGGCACCTGTTTGGGTCAAACGGCCAGGGCCAACAGAACTTACGGTCGCTAGATCCCCTACCACATCAGTCAGTTCATTGATTAAATAATCAACGGCTTCACTACCTCGAAGTATTTCAGATCGATCATCTATATTATCTTTCACGAACACTAGTCCAAATGCATCTAACAATATATGGTTAAAAAGGGCTCTCATAGCTCTGGCTTCCGCCAAGAATACTCTAGCCCGAGGATCAGCCTCGGCCAAAGGCGTTAACACATTAATAGCACTGACCGACCTAGCCAAATGTTTAGTGACGCCATTCCAAACATCTTTCATAATGGCATTTCCTGGCGTCATGGCATGCCGGTACAAATCGGTAAATTTACCGCCATCGCCCCAGTCGGTACCACCTCTAAAAGGCAGTATGGCCTCATCCGTTGAAATTTCCTGCATTGAAAAATATTTGGTATGCCTCCATATATTATTATTTGTATTCGCATATATAGGAGCCATAGCTGCTACCGCTTGATCAATTCCGGCGGTACTAGGATTCAAAGCTTCGTCTAGAACGTTCTCTTCAAGATCCGTACAATTCCATGTTAATAGCAAGCTGCTCAGCAACATTACCATTGTTATCTTGTTCTTCATATCTATTTTTTTAAATTAAAATGTAACGTTCAGGCCCAAAACAAATGTTCTTGCTTTTGGATAAGCGAATTTGTCAATACCAAAGGATTGAATACCACCAGTAGAAGCATCTTGATTTACCTCGGGATCGTAGCCATCATAATCTGTGATTACAAATAAATTCTGTCCTGTAAAACTTATACGCAGTTCTTGAATCCAATTCGAGGCCCAGGTCATAGCTTCAGTATCAAAGGAATACCCTAAGGTTAAGTTATTCAATCTTAAAAAAGAGCCATCCTTTAAATACCGTGTTGACACATCAGCTGCATTTATGTTACTTTCCTCTGAAAATTCGGTCGCTATAGGCGTTGTATTATTTGATTTGCTCAATAAGGTTTTGTAAAAGCTACTCATAGCGGTATGGTCATAAATTTCATTGCCTGACACCCCATTAAAATTCACATTTACATCAAATCTCTTATAATTTAAATTTGCATAAAAATTATAAGTAAAATCAGGCAAAGCACTTCCAACAACGGTTCTATCGTTTTCAGTAATCTCGCCATCACCATCGGTATCTGCAAATTGTGAAAGACCGTTTTCATCAATGCCTATAAATGTTTGCATATAAAAAGAGCCTATCGGCTCACCGCTTACAAATCCGTTAATGGTAGCATCGGTAAGTCCTTGACCAGAGGCGGACCCCGTAGTTACAATAGTAAAGGGAGAATCCTCTACGACATTATCAATAAAAGTCGCATTACCGCCAAAGCTATAAGAAAGGCCATTTTCATTTCGTTTCGAGTAATCCAAGGCAATTTCAAAACCTTTATTTACAATGGTCATATCAGGTACATTGGTCCAAAAGGTAGGAGCCGGCGCAATAGGATCTACAGGCACCACCTCTAATAAGATATTATCGGACACCTTATAGAAATAATCTAGGGTACCTGTTAAACTACCATCAAATAGTCCAAAATCAAGTCCGATATTGGATTGTGTAGACACTTCCCATTGAATGTCCGGATTGGCGAAACGCGTATAATCAGACCCTACCGGAAATGGCCCATTTTGATCGATCGGATAACTGACGCCACTAGAATTACTGACCGAAAAGGATTCTTTTGTAATTTTATTCGGAATTTCTTGATTGCCTGTCTGCCCCCAACCTGCTCGTAATTTTAAATCACTAAAAATCGATGAATTGGCCATAAAATCTTCTTCGATCAATCTCCAAGACCCTGCAAAGGAAGAGAACACGCCATATTTATTGTTTCCACCAAATTTAGAAGAACCATCAGCCCTTACGGTAGCGGTGAACAAGTATTTGCCTTTATAACTCCAATTTGCTCTGCCAAAAAAGGATTGCAATTCATTTTCCCAAGTCTGCCCGCTAGGACGATTATCATCGTTTATATCAAGCTCTCCGCCCAAGCCTGGGTTGTTACGAGGTTCAATACCGGTATCGGAAGGAAAGTCGTCTATAGACCATCTGCTTTCTCGAAAAGAAGTCTCTTGATACGAATGACCGCCTAAAATACTTAGGTTGTGTTCTCCTATATCAAAGGTGTAGGTCAAATAGTTTTCAATTAGGGTATTTTTATATTTCCCAAAGGTTTGTGTTAACTCCCCCAAATCATTCCGATCTGTATTCGCAATAGTTTGCTGATCTCTATCCGAAGACCTATTCTCATAACCCACATTCATCTTGTATACCAGCCCATCTATAATCTCAAATGAGGGTGCTATATTGATTAAGATTCTCCGAGATTCAGAAAAATCTCCTACATATTTATTATGCAGTAAGGGATTGTTCCATATTATAGGATTATTAATTTCGCCATCTGCCGTATAGGCATCAAAGGTAGGGTTGGTGACATACCCTAAATTATTATTTCTAGATTGTTCGGTGATGGTCGTATTTAAATTATAGTCGACCCTTAAACGACCTTCCAATAATTTTTGAGTTACATTGATTCTGGCACTTGTTCTTTTTAAATCGGAATTATATACGATTCCTTCTTGATCCTGTATGCCTAAAGAAGCATAATAACTAAGGTTATCGGTGCCTCCTGATAAGACCAAATTGTAATTTTGAGTAATCGCAGTACGTGTCAACTCTTCTTGCCAATCGGTAGAACCTCCACCATCTATAAGTTCATTACCAGGTATCGCAGCTACCTCTCTACGGAATGCGTCGGCACTGAACACAGGTAATTTACGCGCCAATGTAGAGATTCCTAAACTAGAAGAAAAGGATATTTTGGAGCGACCAGCTTTTCCTTTTTTCGTCGTGATGATAACAACCCCATTGGCTCCTCTTGACCCATAGATAGCAGTTGCAGAGGCATCTTTTAAAATATCGATCGTTTCAATGTCTTCTGGATTGATAAAATTCAATGGGCTTCCTCCAGAGCCAGTTCCTGCAAGACCTAATGGAAAACCATCTAATACAAATAAGGGTCCTGAACCTTGACGTAAAGTTCCTTGACCACGAATTACGATACGTTGACCACTGCCAGGCTCACCACTTGATGAGGTGATATTTACCCCTGAAGCCTTGCCTTTGATTAACTGGCCAGCATTCGTAACCACACCTTTGTTAAAGTCTTTACTCGTAATACGTTTGACGGCACCTGTTACATCCTTTATTTTTTGTATTCCGTAACCTACCACTACCACTTCTTCCAAACTACTCGCATCAGCTTGCATTTGAATATCGATGGTATCTCTTTCATTTACAGAAACTTCTTGTGTGGCAAAACCAATATATGAAACTACTATAACGGCATTCTCACTGGTAATGGTCAGGGTGAAATTACCGTCAAAATCGGTTTGTGTACCATTGGTAGTGCCCTTTTCGAGTATATTGGCCCCGGGCAAGGGTTGGCCCGTATCATCGGTAATTTTTCCGCTGATTGTTTTTTCTTGTTCGAGAACAAGAATAGGAACAACCTCTGGTCTTTTCTTTACAATGATTGTTTTGTCTTCAGTAAATTCATATTCGAAATTACTTTTAGAAAGACTTTTTTCCAAAAGTCTTTTGGCCCTAATACTCCCCTTTTTTAACCGTATTCTGGGCGTATTCTTAAACAGGTCAGATTTATACATAAAGGTGTACTCCGTTTGAGTTTTAATAAGGTCGAAGATTTGGTCTACCGATAACGTTTTATCAGCATCAATTACAATTTTGGCATTTTGAGAAAACCCCAATTCTGGAGTGAATCCAAATGCAATAGTACAGCACAAGAATATAAATGTTCTCATCATAATCATAAGAAGTTTTTTCCGCAATGGGAAAAGAACATCAGTAAATTTATTTTCCATAAATTTGTGTGTTAGTCAGTTAGTTAAATAGTTTAATTAATTACTACAGATAGAGAGATGGGGGTTTGTATTGTGAGAGATCTTAACCTCATCCTCTTTTTTAGCTTATTTAAGTATTACTTTTTTGTCTTTTATTTCATAGGCAATATTGTTTGTATTGTTTATAATTGATAGTATTCTTTCAATAGTCTGCTTTTTTCTCAGAACCCCGTTGAATTTAATTTCTTCTATTTCATGATTTTCAAAAATGATATCAATATCATACCATCTGGCCAAGACTTTGGTGATTTCCTTTAATGACTTATCCTTAAAACTGAAGAAGCCCTTTCGCCAAGAAATTTCATTGTACACATCAACGCTAACAATGGCTGTTTCTTTATCTATACTATTATATATATATTGTTCGCTAGGGCTTAGCCTTTTCTTTTGACCGCCATTTTCGATGGTTACTTTTCCTTCGACCAAGGTAGTGGCGATTTCATCTTCGTCTCGATACGCCTTTATATTGAACACTGTCCCCAATACCTCAACCACCTGCATTTGGGTATTTACCTTAAAAGTGGCGCCTTTATGATTTGTACTCGGGGAAACATCAAAATAAGCCTCGCCGTAGATTAATTCTACTGTACGGCTTTGCCCTTCAATAAACGCGACGGGGTATTTTATTTTAGAATCTGAATTCAACCAGACCTTGGTACCATCTGACAGTTGCAGAAAAAACTCTCCTCCTCTGGGTATGGTCAGATAATTATACGCTATTCTTAGTTCTGCAGCATTGTTCGAACCGTCTTTTGTAGTATAGACCAACTGCTCCCCATCACTACTCAAATTTTTGTCTTGATAGCCCCTGTTTTTTTCTAAGATAATAGTAGAACCGTCTTCTAACGTCAATGTGGCCTTGTCAGACCCTATCTCAATAGACTGATTTACAATTGGTTGATGAAGCATCTCCTTATTTTGCAATGATTTGTCTTTGTTATACCATAGAGACAGCGAAACCAGTATAGCCACAGAGGCCGCAGCGAGATATTTCCAGTGGATTTTCTTTTTATTTTGCCGTATACCCTTTTCTAATACCGACCATCCTTTTTCAATGTCGACGCCTTCGAAGTTTTTTTTATAATTTTTACTAACCTTTATATAATAGACCCTATGTCTCGGAGATTCATTATACCATTGGTCAAAAACAATGCTTTCCTCCTTACTAAGGCGATTGTCTAATTTCTTAATGATTAATTCGAATTCCATTGAAGAGAAGAATTTGTCAATCTTTACATATAAGACAAGAATCTAATGCGAATGGGTGACAAAAAAAAGAGAAATATTCAAAATATTATGTAAAAAATTTTAAAACTTAAAAAAAACAGCCCCCTATTACTGATAAAATGAGAACAAAATCAGCAAAGAAGTCACCAGTTCATTAATTCTAAATTTCGCCCTTTTTAACTGGGTCTTGACCGTATTTACAGATATTCCTAATTCATCGGCTATTTCGGCATACTTATAATTATTCACAAATTTCATCTTGAAAATCTCTTGCATACTAACAGGCATAGCATCCATAATTTGCAAGACGTGATTATAAATCATCTTTTTGTTTTCTACAGGAAGAGATTCAGTATTGGAATGGGGAATCAAGTTTATATTGAGTTCGACAAAATTGGAATGATCTGTTATTTTTACCGATTTTATTACATTAAGGCACTTATTACGTACCATGGCATATAAATACGCTTTTAAACTCTTTTTAATATGAATTGCATTGGTGTTTTCCCAAATGTGTAAAAATACTTCTTGCACTACATCTTCACTAGATGCCTTATCGAAAAGGTATCCATTAGCATATATAACCAGCTCTTCATAGAAATGGTTGAAAACCTTTTTAAAATGAATCGGGTTTCTTCTTCGTGTTTCCTCTAAACTAAGACTTGTATCCAAAATATATATGTTTTATTGGCAATCTTAAATTAATTTATATACCCACAATGATAGTTGTTTTTCCGATTTGAAACAATAGTAAAATCTAAACTTAACACCTTGCATTCATTAACGTAACACCACAAATCATAGACTTTGGGTTTGTCAGTGAATACATAAATTCTTGTGCCAAAAACATAGGGCAGTTCACAAGACCCTTATAATTTATTCGTATCAAATTTGTACAGTTTTCTCTTCGCTGTTATGAATAGGAATACTTAAAAAAACAATAAAATAATGGTTTTAAGAAATATTTTTATTTAAAACCCAATGCAAAGGTTTGCATATCACTTACTACCTGAATCATTTATAGTAGTCTTATATTCGTATTTTACGACAGTCAGGCCGATTAGGCAGGTTCTGTATCGAAAAAAAGTAAAGCAGTTGGCAGGCACGAGAGTAGCCACCTCGCCAACAACAAGTTAAAGCTACATTAATACCTCGATGGCATGGCCTAAGGGTTGCTAAATTTGCTGATTATGATGTTCAAAAAAACCCATGTATTCATTTTTCTATTTTGTGCCGCCATTCATTTGGGTACGGCACAACAATCTAAAATACATTCACATAACGACTATTTACAAAATGTTCCTTTTTGGAATGCCTATGCAAATGGACTCAACTCAATCGAAGTAGATATATTTTTAAAGAATGATACCTTGTTCGCCACACATAGCGAGTTCGACATTAAGAAAGGTCATACTATCGAAAATCTGTATTTACGACCTATTCAACAGGCAATAGCACTGCAATTCGGCGAACTAAAAGAATTGCAGCTATTGGTCGATATAAAATCAGATGCCCATGCTACGCTTAAAAAATTAATCGCCGTTTTAGAGCGATATCCTGAAATTATCAGAAATAACAATATTGCTATAGTCATCTCTGGAAACCGACCCCCAGTCGATACGTATTTGAATTATCCTGATTATATACAATTTGATTACCAAAGCCTGAATAAGATAAACAACAAAAAGGTATGGGATAAAATCGCCCTAATCAGTTTAAATTTTTCAGCCTTTTCTCCTTGGAACGGCAAGGGAAGATTGACGGCTGACGACCATGAAAAAGTTAAGGCGATAATCGATAAGGCCCACAGCTATGATAAGCCGTTTCGATTTTGGGCCACCCCGGACTCCAAGACTGCATGGAGGGCATTTACCGATATGGGTGTTGATTTTATCAATACAGATATGCCCTACGCCTCATCCTCCTATTTAAAAACATTACGCCAACGTGTCTATCATAACCAAATATCTTCAGAGGTATATGCCCCCACGTTCAGCTCTGACCAAAAGAATACGCTTGTTAAAAATGTTATTCTACTCATTGGAGACGGTAATGGGCTGACACAAATCTCATCAGCTACTCTGGCAAACGGTGGGGATCTCACCCTCACCCAATTAAAAAGTATTGGACTTTTAAAAACACAGTCCGCAGACGATTTCACAACCGACTCGGCCGCTGCCGGCACTGCTTTGGCTACGGGTGAAAAAACCAATAATCGAGCGATAGGTGTTGCCCCTGACGGTCAGGCCTTGGTAAATATTACCGAACTTCTTTCAGAGCACGGTTTTATCTCAGGATGTATTACAACTGATAATATAAGCGGTGCCACCCCATCGGCTTTTTACGCTCATAGAAAAGATAGGTCTGATAGCAATGGTATTATTTCAGATCTGTCAAAAAGTAAACTCTCTTTAATTATTGGTGGAGGGGCTTTAGAAATCGAAAAGAGCAAGACCGATATAGGCTTTACACTTGTCGAAAGTTTAAACACTGTTGGCCAAAGTAAAGAAGATAAAATATGCTATTTTCTTTCAAAAGAAGATGTACCTAGTATTCTTGAAGGCCGTAAGAATATATTAGCAGAAGCTACCAAAAACGGATTGAAATTTTTACAGGCCAAGGGCAAGCCCTTCTTTTTAATGGTCGAAGGTGCCCACATCGATAGTTATGGCCATCACAATGAGGTTTCTGGTATTGTTTCTGAGGGTATAGATTTTGACAGAGCCGTTACCGAAGCCATCAAATTCGCCGATGCCCATGAGCACACCCTTGTTATTATTACCGCAGATCATGAAACCTCAGGCTTTAGCATTCCACAGGGCAGTCTTAAAAATAAAATGATTGAGGGTGATTTTACTACCCATGACCATACCGGCACTATGGTTCCTATATTTGCCTATGGTCCAAAATCTAACCAATTTCAAGGAGTTTATGAAAACAAAGAGGTCTTCAAAAAAATTATAAAGGTCCTTGGAGTAGCTGCGCAATGATACGTTCGACCTAATCTTTTTTGCATAGCCTTGCAACGCAAAATAAGCTCAAGGAAACAAAAATTCAAATGAGCGAGTTTATAGAATGAATACTATTTGGTCAGGACTTTATTTAACTTCTATGATAAGTGGATTCTTGATTTTTTTGGAAAATTCTTCCAAATAGCTTTCCCATTCTTTGCTCGTTTTAAATTGACCGCTTTCTTTCCAACAAAAACCTGCATAATAGACCGTCTTGTTGTTCATTACTTTTAAATGAGCGTATAGGTTACTAAGATCTGATACTGAGGTTTCGTATTTCTCATACCCATTGTAATATTCTTGTGGCACTACTATTGCCATGCCCAATTCTGAATTATCATGGGGTTGCCAGTAACTTACATAACCATTATCAGCATTAACACTTACAACCCCATCATTTTCATGTAATGTTAGACCCGCCGAAATTTGATTTTTACCTTCGATAAGAACTTCATATCGCGATAAATTACTGCCAAAATCTAAAGAAATATTTTTGACCTCTTTAATGATTGTACCGGCAGCTGACCATTCAGCATACTCCAATGTAAAACTAGTTCGTATTGGGCCATTGCTTATCGTTTTCCAAGAAATAAAATTTTTGGAAAAAAAATAAGTGCTATCTACTTGTACTGCAGTACTTCCAACTCCTCTGCTTTTTCCTACATGAAAATTGTCAAGACCTTCTCCGGTATCTTTATGGTAACTGCCCTTTCCTGTAGTAGTTTTTTCATACCACTTATTTATAATCGGATAATCTACCTTTTTTAACCATGCATCAATACCACTGGCTAGTGTGCCTCCAGAAATCCCCTCCTCTACCATTTTCTGCGCCATAGGACCAAAGGCTCTAAAGGCTACTCTGTTATTTTCCCAAGCGTAATCATCTGTTCTTTCAGGAACAAATCTTGAATAACAACGCATAACGCTATCTTTTTCTACAGTAGGCGCATTGAGTATTATTTCGAACTTCTTTTCAGACTGCTTTAAAATCTCAGGTTGAAACAATAGAGCGTCATTGATACCATCACCATTATTATCAATGGCTTGGGTGACTAAAAACTCTTTAGTATCTATATCTCTAATACCAAATTGCTCTACTTTTTTTTGACCATCTACAGCAAATAATTCGATGGCGAGCTCAACGGTTTCAAAAGATCGATCTATGTTCAAGGTGTTTTTGATTACAATTATTTTATTCTTCTGCTCTTTAGGAGAGCAAGTGATAAAAATACTCGCTAGCAGTAGTAAGAGATAGTTGCGCATAATTAATTAGTTTTAATTTTCATCTATAGGTTTTCCTATGGTTGCAAGAATTCCTCCATCGACATATAAGATATGACCATTTACAAAATTACTGGCTTTGGACGCTAAAAAAATAGCCGCTCCTTCTAAATCCTCGGGGTCACCCCATTTAGCCGCAGGAGTTCTATTAAGAATAAATTCGTTGAACGGATGCCCGTCAACTCTAATGGGAGCAGTTTGCAATGTAGCAAAATAGCCAGGACCTATACCATTGATTTGAATATTATGCTTGGCCCATTCGGTAGCCATATTTTGTGTTAACATCTTCAGTCCACCCTTTGCAGCGGCATATGCGCCCACTGAATTTCTGCCCAATTCACTCATCATAGAGCATATATTGATAATTTTTCCTTGTTTTCTAGCTATCATGCTTTTTACCACATGTTTAGAAACTATAAACGGACTTACTAAATCTATGTCTATAACTTCTTTAAAGTCAGCGACCTCCATTTCTTCAAGTGGTATGCGCTTTATAATACCCGCATTGTTGATGAGGATATCAATAGGGCCGACTTCACGATGGATCTTTTGAACCGCCTCAATAACTTCAGCCTCATCAGCAACGTTAAACTTATAGCCTACGGCCCTTATATTCTCAGCCTCATAAAATTTGACAGCTTTATCAATTTTTTCTTGAGAAGAATTCCCATTCACAATGATTGTAGCCCCGGCCTTGCCAAGACCTTTGGCCATAGCCATTCCCAATCCGTGAGTACTCCCCGTTACCAAGGCTACTTTTCCTTTTAAATCAAACAATGAAATTCCCATATCCTATTTTATCTTAAATCTGTAATCTTTGCTACATCCATATCATTATAATCCAAATTTTCACCGGCCATTCCCCAAATAAAAGTATAGTTCGATGTTCCTGAACCACAATGTATAGACCAT
>JASFYU010000101.1:0-28598 GCA_045046905.1 Flavobacteriaceae bacterium
CTTCGGTTTTATATTTTTTTTGTAAAAAGACAATCATTCAATTGGTTGTGGTATTTTTATAGACATATAAAACCGGTATCATGAAGAAAGAACCAAAAGTTATAGACTTATTTGGCGGTATAATTGAAGCAGGTGAAGACAATGACGACATATATTCTCGGATACTAACTAAATTTGTTGCACCATTTATCAAAAGGTTTCCGAGAGATTTTGCTATAGAAGATGTGTATCAATTTGGTATGAATGCATGGAACTTGGCTTTGATGAAAGAAATGCTGCCCAAAGAAGAATGGCAACATATAGATTCGGGAAGTTTTTTGTCTGATTCTGAGAAGACAATAATGAAACAAATGATAAGGGCCAAAGAGCAGAAATTCGTCCAATATAATCGCTTTATCTCAGATTTATTTCTTAAAGAAGATGAGAAGGGTGAAATTATTCCCACCGTGGTTACCGAGGATAAAGAAGACTTTTTAAGCGAAATGATGGCTCAATCGGATGAGGATTTTTCAGAGGATGACTTCGATGAAGAATACAACAATTTTGAGGAGGGTTATATTGATCGTTTTGCAATTGTTGTTCGGCCACAAAAACCTTTTTTTGATTGGTTGAACGCCATATATACTGATAGTCCCGTTTTTGAAGCCAATGAGGTAAATACCTATTTGGTTGATGAGATTGAAGAGGAAATAGAATTTTGGCTCAAAAAGAACTACGATACCATTTTTACAAAGGAACTGTTTGGGTGGCATACTGGTGAGCGTGATTGGCCAAAGAAAAGAACTTATGGTCTGTTCAAAAAATGGTTTCAAATTGATGTTTCTACAATGGTCTATGATTTGGTCGACCACCCCATTTACAAGGAATTATGATTTCTGTATGGGTAAAAGTCTCCTTTTCATTCTTTAGTATATGATTTCAATCGGAACCCTTTAGCTTCTCGTGGCGAAGCCCTATCTTTGTAATTTAGAATCGATTCGAATAAGAGACTGCTGATAAATGAAATTAGATAAGAAAGATATCCTCAAGGCATTGGAGAACATCACTGTGCCCGGTGAAGGCCAGAACATGGTCGAAAGTGGTGCGGTAAAGAACGTTCAAATTTTCGGTGATGAGGTAGAAATAGATATTACCATAGCAAACCCAAGCCTTCAGGCCCGCAAGAAAACCGAGGTAGAGATTCTAAAAATTATCCACAAAGAGGTATATGAAAAGGCGAAGATAAAAATCAATATAAAAGTTGATGCCCCGGCAAAACCAATGGTTAATGAGATAAAGGGAAAGCCTATTCCAGGGATTCAGAATATCATTGCGGTAGCTTCTGGTAAAGGTGGCGTAGGTAAATCTACGGTTGCAGCAAACTTGGCGGTTACCCTTGCTAAAATGGGATTTAAGGTCGGCTTGCTCGATGCCGATATCTATGGTCCGTCAATGCCCATTATGTTCGATGTGACCCATGAAAAACCCTTGTCGATAACTATCAATGGAAAACCAAAGATGAAACCCGTAGAGAATTATGGGGTTAAACTGTTATCGATAGGATTTTTCACCCAACCCAATCAGGCCGTAATTTGGCGTGGTCCTATGGCCTCAAAAGCATTGAATCAAATGATTTTTGATGCCCATTGGGGTGAGCTTGATTTTATGCTTTTGGATCTGCCCCCAGGTACAGGTGATATTCATTTGAGTATCATGCAGGCGATGCCTGTCACTGGTTCGGTAATTGTTAGTACCCCTCAAGAAGTGGCGCTGGCAGATGCAAGAAAGGGAGTGGCGATGTTTCAACAAGACTCCATTAATGTTCCTGTTTTGGGGATTGTGGAAAATATGGCGTATTTTACACCTGAGGAATTGCCTGATAATAAATATTACATCTTTGGAAAAGAAGGTGCGAAGCATTTGGCAGAAGATTTGAAGGTCCCCTTCCTAGGTGAAATTCCGTTGGTGCAGAGTATTCGTGAAGCGGGTGATATAGGGCGCCCTGCAGCATTGCAGACTGGTACGCCTATTGAAGCGGCATTCGAAGCAATGACCAAAAATGTAGTACAGGAAGTGGTCGGTAGAAATAAGAGCCTTCCCCCAACCGAAGCCATAAAAATTACAACAATGGCAGGTTGTTCATCCGTAAAGAAAAAGTGATTATGACACCTGAAGAGTTAAGATTGAACGTAGAGAAAGCACTGGAAGAAATCAGGCCGTTTTTACAGAGCGACGGTGGAGATATAGCATTGGTGTCCATCGAAAATGAAAAATCAGTGAGAGTAAAATTGGAGGGTGCCTGTGTAGGCTGCTCCGTTAATCAAATGACCTTGAAAAGCGGTGTTGAAATGACGATTAAGAAGTATGCTCCTCAAATAGAAGAGGTCATAAATATTGAATAAAATCAACTTCATTGCATCTATAGCTTTGTTTTTCCTAAAGTATTCTTCTACATGATAAAAACAGATATTTTAATAATAGGTGCTGGACCTACCGGCCTTTTTGCGGTTTTTGAAGCCGGATTATTAAAACTTAAATGTCATCTAATCGATGCACTTCTGTAGGCAGGCTGGCAGTGTTCCGAAATGTATCCAAAAAAGCCCATTTATGATATCCCCGGATTTTCCGAGGTGTTAGCAGGCAAGCTAATTCCCAACTACCTAATTCCTATCTCCTTTTGAAAGATATAAAAATAAAAATAACAGACCGCGACGGCCTTACCCATGAGGTAGATGCTCCGACTGATATGAATATGAACCTGATGGAAGTAGTTCGATCCTATGAGCTAGCTCCTGAAGGTACTATTGGTATTTGCGGTGGTATGGCCATGTGTGCTTCATGTCAATGCTATGTACAATCAGATCACCAGCTACCTGAAAAATCAGATCAGGAAGATGCCATGCTGGCCGAGGCTTTTTATGTGGAGGACAATAGCCGCCTGGGCTGCCAAATCAGAATGACCGAAGATTTGGATGGTCTGGAAGTTCAATTAGCACCGGAAAGTTAAATGCATCGTCTTTGCGAGACGTAGTCGATAAATTTCCTCATTCGAAAAAATCGGAAACACCAAGGCAATCTGTAGAATTTGTCTTCAAAACCTGAATTCGAACTCAGGTTCAAAGGAAACAGAGGCTTCAGGCTGTTCGAGAAAAAGTAGAATGGGTATTTTTAATAACCATCGCCTTTTCCTATATCCTCGACTGATAAGTAAACAGATTGTAATACCTGCCTTCTGAGGCAATTAGTTCTTCGTGAGTACCTTGTTCGGCAATACGACCATTTTCAATGACCAAAATCTGATTTGCTTTACGAATGGTACTCAGACGGTGAGCGATTACAAAAGTGGTTCGACCCTCAGTAAGTGTGGCCAAACTTTTTTGTATAAGGGCCTCACTTTCGGTGTCAAGGTTCGAAGTCGCTTCATCTAAAATCAAAATTTTAGGGTCGGCCAAAACTGCCCGTGCAATAGTGATACGCTGGCGCTGACCGCCAGAGAGTTTGATCCCTCTTTCACCGATTAGCGTAGCAAGACCTTCATCGAAACGATCTGTAAACTCATCTACATAGGCAGCTTTTACTGCCTGTTGCAATTCTTCTTCCGAGGCATTGGGTCGCGGAAAGAGTATATTTTCGCGAATACTGCCCTCGAAAAGAAAATCGTCTTGTAATACTACGCCCAAATGCTGCCTAAAACTATTCAAATTCACCTTAGAAAGGTCTTGACCATCAATGGTTATTTTACCCGATTTCGGATTCAAAAAGCTGGCCGCCAAGCCTGCTATGGTACTTTTTCCAGAACCTGAACTTCCTACCAAGGCAATAACCTCACCCGATTTGGCCTCAAAGCTTACATTATGCAATACCTCTTTATCGCTTTGATAGGCAAATGAAACATTGTCAAAAACCATGTCTCCCTGTATTCCGTTAAGTGTGATTGTTCTTTCGGTTTCATCGGCTTCTGCGGTCATATTCATCAACTCCTCGGTACGGTCGAGCCCGGCTAAAGCTTCGGTCAATTGGCTGCCTATATTGCTCATTTGTACGATTGGGGCAACCATTATCACTAGAAGAAAAGTGAATTCAAAATATTCACCTGTGGTAAGTTCACCTGTAATGAGCATATATCCCCCATAACCTATCATTATACCTGTTGTTGCAAGACCTAACAAAAATATTGATGAGCTTGTCATTGCGGCTGTTGCCGTAAGGCTTTTTTTTACATTTTCAAAAAGTTTTTCTACCCCTCTTTCAAAGACTTTGTTCTCTTGAGCCTCGGCATTAAAACCTTTAATAACTCTTACCCCGTTCAATGTTTCGGTCAATCGGCCCTTTACCTCGGCATTAATTTGACCTCTATCCCTGAAAACAGGACGAATTATTTTAAATGCTTTTAAGGCAATAAAAGCAAAAAGAAGTAGGGGAACAAAAGCCATAAGTGTCATTTCAAGACTTATCCTAATCAGTAAAATAATCGAAACAACAGCAGTTAGAGTGCCTCCTACCAATTGTACCAAACCCGTTCCGATGAGATTTCGTACTCCTTCTACATCACTCATAATTCTAGAGACCAAACTGCCTGACTTTGTATTGTCGAAAAAACTGATTGGTAATGAGAGTACCTTTTTCTGAACTTGTGCCCTTAATTCTGATATCAAGAACTGAGCTTGAATACTTAACACTCTTGTGAGGAGAAATGAAGTTATTGCCTGTACCAAAAAAGCTGTTATAACTATGGCTGCCAGTATTTTTAAAAATGGAATATCTTTATTTGGTACAATGTCATCCATCAAATATTTAAGCGACATAGGTGCCACAAAACTTGCTGCTCTACTAATGACAATTAGTAAAAGGCCTATAAGAACTAAATTCCGTCTAGGCCAAATAATCGTTTTGAATGCGCTTAGAATACTAACTTTTTTGTGTGCCATAAGAGAATATCAATTGTAAATAACGCAAGGTACTTTAAAAAAATAGAGTTCTTAGCTGCGCATAATTTTTAAGTCAATATTAGCATTTAATGACCTAGTCTAGTACTTTCACATTTGAAAGATATGGAAAAACAGAATTTTAAAAAGTATAAAATACTAGATATGAGGTTTGTTTATGTATTCCTTTTTTTGACATTTTTTTCATGTAAAACCGAAACAGACCCAAATATTGAAGTTGAAACTTGGAAGTCTCAATCTGCAAATGTTCACATTATTCGCGATGATTATGGGGTGCCCCATATTTATGGAAAAACAGATGCTGATGCAGTATTTGGGTTGCTATATGCGCAATGTGAAGATGATTTTAATCGGGTGGAGATGAATTATATATGGGCTACGGGTCGATTAGCAGAGGTCGAAGGCGAAGATGCGATTTACAGTGATCTGCGCGCAAAATTGTTTATGACAGAAGAGGAGGCCAAGGCGAATTATGAAAAAAGTCCAGATTGGTTAAAGAAACTCTGTGATGCTTTTGCCGATGGAATCAATTATTATTTACATACGCATTCTGAAGTAAAGCCAAAATTATTGACTCATTTTGAGCCTTGGATGCCGATGTATTTTAGCGAAGGATCTATCGGGGGCGATATTGAACGCATATCCATAGCGAAAATAAAGGCATTTTACGAAAGTTGGATGGAATTGCCAGAATTAGAATTGCTAGAGATAAAAAAGAAAGAAGAAATGGCAGAACCCAAAGGTTCGAACGGCATTGCTATTTCAGGCAAGTTGACACAGTCTGGTAATACAATGCTATTGATTAATCCGCACACCTCTTTTTATTTTCGTGGAGAGGTTCATGTAGTTTCCGAGGAAGGCTTGAATGCCTATGGTGCAGTTACCTGGGGGCAGTTTTTTGTATATCAAGGTTTTAATGAAAAAACAGGTTGGATGCATACTTCGACCTATACTGACATAATGGATGAGTTTTTGGAAACCATTACTCAGGTAGATGATAAATATGTATATCAATACGGAGAAGAATTGAGGCCAGTAATGACTTCTGAGGTGATTCTGAAGTACAAAGAAGGAGATACTATAAAAGAAAAGACCTTTCCTATGTATCGAACACATCATGGGCCAATTACACATAGAACTAAGGGTCAATGGACGGCCTCTGCTATGATGTGGGAACCTGTAAAAGCTCTGGAACAGTCTTTTGTTCGAACCAAACAAAAAGGGTATAAAGGTTTTTATAAAATGATGGATATGCGCACCAATTCTTCGAACAATACGGTATATGCCGATGCCGAAGGAAATATTGCGTATTTCCATGGTAATTTTATTCCGAAGCGAGATACAGCTTTTGATTATTCAAAACCCGTTGATGGTAGTAACCCCAAAACTGATTGGCAAGGTTTACACGCCCTTGACGAGAATATCTTAGTGTTGAATCCTGAAAATAACTGGTTGCAGAATTGTAATTCTACCCCTTATACGGCAGCATTGGATTTTAGTCCAAAGAAAGAGGACTATCCATATTATATGTCCATAGATAGAGAAAATTTTCGTGGGGTGCATGCCATTGGTTTGTTAAAAAATCGAAAAGGATATACCTTGGATAGCTTGATTCAATTGGCCCATGACCCCTATTTGCCAGCCTTTGAAGCTTTGATTCCGGGATTGATAAAAGCATACAATGAATACCATGATAGAAATCCGAAACTTCAGAGAGCTATTGATGTTTTATCGGATTGGGATTTTAGGACATCGAAAGAATCGGTGGCTATGACCTTGGCCCATTTCTACGGAACGCGTTATTATCAAGAAGGGAAATATTCAAAGGGTATGACCTCTATGGAACGTGTTAAATTTTGGGGAAGCACTTCGCCCAACAATGAAAAGTTAGGCATTTTTGAAGCCGTTATTGACCAATTGACGAAAGATTTTGGTATGTGGAAAATACCTTGGGGTGAAGTCAATCGATACCAACGTTTGAACGGCGATATTCGGCAAGCTTTTGATGATGACAAGCCAAGTATTCCGGTAGGGTTTGCATCTGGTCGTTGGGGGGCACTTGCCGCTTATGGAGCTCGATATAAGAACGGCACCAAGAAAATTTACGGAACTCGAGGAAATAGTTTTGTGGCCGTGGTAGAATTTGGTGATAAAGTAAAGGCGAAGAGCATCTTGGCCGGGGGGCAGAGTGGAGACTCAAAGTCTCCCCATTTCAATGACCAAATTCGAAAATATATTGATATAGAATGGAAAGATGTGGCTTATTATAAAGACGATGTTTTGAAAAGAGCAGAAAGAACATATCATCCTGGCGATACCAAATAGAAAATGTATATGCGTGACAAAAAAAGCTAAAGGTCGAACTCAAGGTATAGGTAAACAACCTCGGGGCAAGTCTGCCTATCGCAGGCAGGCCTAGAGGCATTAATAAGGGACTAACCATTTATATTTCGACGTAAGCAGCGGGGTATTAAACCCACTGGTGGGAATAAAGCAAATTATCTGCGAACGTATTGACTACTCTTTTGTAATAATCAAGGTTGCCTTGGATCCTTCAGACAATAGCCACTTGTTTGAATAAATCATTTGCCCTTTGTCGTCATACACGTCTACCTGTGCGGTGTTCGGTGAGGAGGATCCTTCATTTAAGGCTTCAAAATCAAGCCTATTGAAACCTTTTTTTAAATCGACATTAACACCTTTGAAAGACCCAGTCAATAACATATTGTAGTCGATAACCTTGCCGTTGACCGAAATTTTCACGCGATCACCGTCGACGAATTCATGGTCGCGACAAACAATACCTATGAATTTACCGTTGTTTTTGATGTCGCCCAGATACTGGTCTCCAAAACGCTCGTTTTTACCTCCTTTTTTTTCCGTTCTTCTTATTTTGGGGTCGATTTTCATGCCATGTCCGGCCTGTACCAACTCCCTATCGGGTAACATTTTCACCGGTCTTCTGCCCAGGGAATCCATCATATTGATTTCAGGTTTGTCAGCTATAACCGAGGGTATTCTCAATGCCGTTCCCTTACTACTACTGCCACTGGGGTCAAATTTATTAGCAGCTTCAATTTTTAGAGGTTGTTGAAAAGGAATATCAGTCTGTGCATAACCTGATACCGACAATAGTATAAAGGCAATCAGGAGAGGTATGTAATTCTTGGTCATTTTCTTTTCTACTAGGTTTAATCCGCCTGTTGCAGCCGCACTTGTTCGCAGGCACTTCATTAAATAACTAGATTAAAGATAGCAATTACCCTGCCATAGGGACTTAAAGGCGTGTTAAATCATTTTAAGACCCATGTTTTGGAGCCTGCACTGGACTTTTAATATCTCATTGAGGGTAGTCGGTTTGAGTTGCCTACCGCAGGCAGGTTCCTCAATGCTACCTGCCTATGGAGGGGTTTACCTAGTTGCGATTGCTATCGGAATCAAAAAATGCTTTCTGGTAATATAGCTCGGTACCCTTGGGTAAAGGTCGTTGATTGTAGCGTAAGGGATAGAACGGCCTGTTCGAGCTCTTGCGGCCCTTTTCTGGGCGGCGAAGCGAGTAGTGATAGCCCGGCCTCGGGTCTTTTTCCCGGGGCTACGTCAAAAATATAAAAATGCTATCTCTAGTCAAAATACCGCATATCATCAGTTTTGTGGTTTTTAGATTATTTTTTGCCATGTACATTGTGCGGGTAATTTATTCGGCGGCGGGCAGTTGTTGAAGAAGTCTTAGATAGTTCTGATTTTGCGGAAACATTTTTGTTAGTTTCAGGGCATAGGTTTTGGCCTTTTTAATTTCGCCATTTTTTGAATAGAGATAGGTCATGGTATATAACAGGTCTTCATTTTCAGGCGCTATTCGCAATCCTTTCAGAATAGTTTCCTTGGCTTTTTCAATCTTGTCCTTTTTATCGTACAACAGGCTCAGATTATAGTAGGCCCTTATATTTTGTGGCATATAGGTAATGGTACTTTCAAATTGTTCAATGGCATCGTCTATTTTTCCAATTTCCGCTAATAATAGGCCCAGAGAATAGTAGGTAGGCCCATATTCAGGTTCTTGCTCTATAATGGTACTGAAGGCAATCTCGGCCTTACCCGGTTCACCGTTGTTGTAATACAGATTAGCCAAATTCGTCCTGATCAAATTGTTTAGATCATCTATTTCTAGTGCTTTTTCTAAATTTTCGATGCCTTTTTCTGTATTTCCTTTTCGCAGGTAATACGTAGCCATTTTGGCCCTGCCTCCCGAAAAATCTAAAGCAACCTCCAAAGAAGTGAAGAACTCTTTTTTTACTTTTTCGTAAACTTCCTTGTAGGATGCGGGTATTTGATGTTCAGTAAGCCTACTTATGGCAAAAAAAGTTTTTACCCTTACGGCCCTTTTTTTATCTTTTAACAGCGGCAATAGATAGCTTGCATAATCGGTATTATCTATTTCACCCAATAGGTCGATAGTAGATGCCCTGACCAGGGGAGACAGGTCGTTTACAAACAGTAATAGGTCGGCAATGTCATTGGGATCCATATAATTACCAAACGCCCTTATCGCGGAGGCTCTTGCGATTTCTGGTTGTGTAGTGTCTTTTATTAGGGTCAATAAAGATTTTTTGCCGTTGGACTCGCCCCGAATACCCGGTGCCAACAATTCTGAGAAATGTTGATAATCAGGAAGGTCGTGCCGTTTTTTAAAAGATTTCCATGCCCATTCATTGTCCTTGTCTTTGTGGCATTGAACACAGGCATTGGGGGTGTCATATTTTAGGCTTAGGTCAGGCCGTGGGATTCTAAAACTATGGTCTCTTCTAAAATCGTTTTCCATATAAAATTTTCCGGGCATATGGCAATTGATGCATTTTGCGCCCTCGGTGCCGGTGGTATGAAAATGATGTTCGGGGGTATCGTATTGTTTGGGTATATGGCACTGGGCACAAAGGGTATTGCCCTTGAATTTAAGTTTTAGCGAGTGCGGATTATGGCAGTCGGTACAAGTCACACCATTATGGTACATTTTACTTTGTACAAAAGAGCCGTATACATAATCTTCGTCTAAAATTTGCCCGTCAGGATGGTAGACCCCTGCGGTTATTAATTGGGGAAAATAGTGATCCAGCATAGTGCCTTCAAAATTGAATAATTCTGAAATTTGCTCTCTTCGCATATGGCATCTGGCACACTGATCTACCAGCTCTTTGGGCATGGTATTGGGGGTCATTTGCATTATCCCTGATGCTTTATAGTCTTGCCCTAACCGATCTGCATCAGATACGTGTTGTTTGCCTGGGCCATGACAGGCTTCGCAGCTTACATTGATCAAAGCAAATTTGGTGTCATAGCCATTGGTGTTAGGGGCATAGTTTTTTCTGACGTTTGTCGAGTGGCAGTCTGAACACATAGTGTTCCAATTTAGGCCGCCTCTTGACCAGTGTAGCCATTCAGAATGGACTATTTTAAAATCGGGGTAGAGGTCAAACCATTTATTCTTTTTGGTGTCCCATGCAGTTCTTAAACATTGGTAACGCCCCTTGGGGAATTTAACAATATATTGCTGCAAGGGGCTTATGCCGAAGGTATACACGATTTTATAATCGTGGTATTTGCCATCAGGGCCTTCGGTGTTTACATAAAATTCTTTTCCCTTGTTAAAAAAATGGGAGCTAACGCCTTGACTAGAAAATTTTTCACCCTTGAATGGGGCGAGTATGGTATGCCTGTTGGCAAGTTGCATTGCCTTGTCATGATGAGACCCTTTCCACTCCTTAAATTGATCCTCATGGCATTTTTTGCAGCTGTCATCGCCCAAAAAGTTTTTATCAGGAATCGCCTTGGTTGGAGTAAATATAGTCTCGAAACTCTCTTCTGGAACTGTTACGTAATTGTGCTTTTTACGCTCTTTACAAGAGGTGTAAATTATGAGGAATAAGAAGAGGTATATTATTTGTAAAAAGAACTTCATTATTGGCTTTAAGGGTCACAACTAAAAAAGATATTTAGAGGAAAAGACGGTTATTATTTTTAGCCGTTATTCCAATACTGGGGTTCGGTGCTTTCTGTTTGTTGGTTCCAGTAATCTTGAGTTACTTTGCGACCATCAAAAGTTTTCAGTTTACGTTGGAATACCCAAATCGTAGGATTGAAAACCATATCAGTTACGGCAACGGTATATAGTTGAGGTTCCTCTTCTGAAGGCCTTTTTTCCTCTTGGATTACAACGTCAAAGCCGTTATGTTCCAATAATTTTTTTAAAAAATTCTTACGGTTTTCGCTAATTTTTTTTTCGACAAAAGTTACTCGCTTATCCTCGATGCTTCCAAATAAATGTTTTCCTTTTAGTGCCATGACTTCTAATTAAAAATGCCGCTTAGTTCATAAATATAATCATACAACGGGCTATAGATACCAATAACCAATATGCCTATCACGGTAATTAGCAGACCTAATCTCATATAAATTTTGCTCTTGAAAAAGGGAATAGGATTCTCACTTTTCCTAAGGAACATGGCCCTGATTACCAAAAGATAATAGTATAATGAAATGGTAACATTCACTACGGCCAAAAAGACCAAGAAATAGTATCCCTCGCTGGCTGCGGCCGTAAAGAGAAAGAATTTTCCGAAGAACCCTGCAAGAGGTGGAATGCCTGCCAATGAGAATAGCGCCAACATCATGACCAGGCTTAAGTTAGGGTTTGTTCTATATAGGCCCTCATAGTCTTTTATGTTCTCTTTTCCCGTTTGAAGCGAAATGGCCTGTACAACTCCAAATGCCGCTAGGTTCGAGAACACATAAATCAAGACAAAGTATACTACGGTAGCCGTACCCAATTGTGTTCCCACAATTAATCCCAATAGAATAAAACCGGCTTGTGCAATGGAGGAAAATGCCAAAAACCGTTTCATGTTTTGCTGCCGCAATGCAAATAAATTACCAATGAACATGGTTGCAATGGCGATAATATAGATCATGTTTTCCCAGACCTGCATCAATGGTTTTAAAACGGTGAATAATAAAATCATTAAAATAAAGACCGCGGCTCCTTTTGAAATCACCGATAAGTAAGAGGCTATGCTAATTGGAGCTCCTTCGTAAACATCAGCGGTCCAAAAATGAAAGGGTACCAATGATATTTTAAAGGCCAAACCCGTAAAGAATAAAATAGCCCCGAGCGAGGTAAGGTTGGTCGCAGAAATTAATTGAATTATATCAGCAAAGTATATAGAGCCCGATGTTGCATATAGCATTGAGATACCAAATAATGAAACTCCTGAGGCTAGGGCTGAAGACAGGATCAATTTGATTCCTGCCTCACTCGATTTTCGGTTGGCTGTTTCAAAGGCGGCTAATGCAGCAACGGGAAGTGTTGATAATTCTAGGCCTAAATAGAACATTAAAAAATCTCCTGAAGAAATCATAAAATACATGCCCAATAGGGAAGAAAACAGTAATATAAAAAACTCTGTTCCCTTATTTTGGTCAACAATTTTTTCCTGAAGCCAATCTGCCGATTGCAATAGGAGGATTAGTACCCCAATATTCAAGACATTCTTAAAAAAATGTATTAAACCATTGGTTCTGAACATACCACCAAAAAGGGTGTTTTCATCTACCGGCAATAATCCGATTAAGGTATGAACTCCAAATAGAAATATAGCTAAATGAACGATGCTCTGTTTTTTGTTTGACGGTATAAAAATTTCTGCTACAATCAACAATAGTATTATTGCTAACAGTAATAGCTCGTGACGCATTAATAAAAGATTGCTAAAATCCATTCTCTTTATTTTATAAAACTCCTTGTATAAAAGGTTGTAAACTTTCTAAAATCATATCACTTAACCAAAGTGGGGCAACACCCATGCCCACAATGGGAATCAATAACAATAATATTCCTGTTTTCTCATACCATGTAACTTTTTCTAGAGTTAAAAAGGCTTCATTTTTTACAGGGCCCATCAACATTATTCCTACAACACGTAAAATGTAAACAGCTGTAACTACAATTGCCGATACTGATATAATAGTTGCAACCCTATAGAACATATTATCATGCTCAAAAGCACCCACAAATATGTTCATTTCGGCAACAAAGCCACTAAATCCGGGAAGGCCTAAAGATGCTAAACCTGCAATAACATAAATGGTTGATATAAACGGAATCACTTTGAGTAATCCTCCTAACTTGGTGACATCTCTAGTGTGGGTTCTACCATAGATCATTCCGATTAAAGCAAAGAACAGGGCTGTCATAAACCCGTGGGAAAGTGACTGTAATATGGCACCATTCCATGCCGTTTTGTTCAGCATTAGAAGAGCGAACAATACCAATCCTAAATGGCTTACGGATGAATATGCATTGATATATTTTAAATCAGTTTGTTTAACGGCTGAAAACGCACCGTAAATAACACCAGTGGCTGCTAGAATAATAAAGAACCAAGACCAATGTAAGGCTCCCTCTGGTAATAAATACATAGCAACTCGAAACACGCCATAACCTCCCAATTTCATTAATACGCCCGCATGTAACATTGAAACTGCCGTGGGTGCTGAGGCATGACCGTCTGGTGACCAGGTATGAAAAGGGAATAAGGCTCCAATGACTGCAAAACCAATAAAGGCCAGGGGAAAGAATAGTTTTTGTGCTTCAATGGGTATGTTTACTTTGGCGATTTCCAATATATTGAAAGTCAAAGCGCCACCGTCGGCATCTGAGTTAAAGTAAATTCCTAGAATAGCAACCAGTAGAATGGCTGAAGCACCCATGAGCATCAATGTTAATTTCATGGCTGAATGTTCCTTGGGGCCGGTTCCCCATATTCCAATTAATAAATACATGGGAATAACGGCAATCTCAAAGAAGACGAACATAGTAAATAAATCGAGAGAGATGAAAAAGCCATATACCCCTATGGAAAGCACGATCAGTGACACAAAAAATTCTTTGGGTAGTTCATTCATTTTCCATGAAATGAAAACACCTGACAAAACCACGATGCTTGTTAAAAGCAATAAGGCAACTGATATGCCATCTACTCCGATGCTGTAATGAATATTAAAATCTTTGAACCAAACCAGGTCTTTGGTAAAGACCATAATGTCGCTATTAGTTGTTCTTTCTTTGAAATATGCAAAAACCAAGTTGATGGCCATTCCCATCTGGATCATGCCCCCGACCATTGAAACTATACGTGACTGTTTAAGTCCTTTAGAAAAAACCAAAGCCAGTATGGTTGCTATGGGTACAATGATAAAAAGTGATAGAATATCCATATTAATCTTTTAGTTTGTCCATAGGTAAATAAAAACCAATGCAATAATTACGACGCCTGCTATAAAAGCAAAGCCGTAGTCCTGTACTTTGCCAGATTGCAATCCTTTTATTTTTTCGGATGTCCATACCGTCTTGTTGCCAATGCCCTCCATGGTACCATCTACATACTTTTTATCAAATTTTGCTATTGGTGCAGAAACAAGGTTAAATACTATTTTTTTGGTAACGAAAAGATAAATTTCATCGAAATAAAACTTATCGCTAGTCCATTTATAAAAGAGTCCGAAAAAGTTGGCAAGCTTATCTGCTAAATCATTTTCCTTTTTATAGAATATCCAAGCTAGTATAATTCCAATCAAGCCTGCACCAACGGCCACAGCGGCTAATGGATAATTCAAATGTGCTTCGAAAGTCGCTTTATCGGCGGTAACAAATTCACTAAAAGGAATAAATCCACCCACAATACTCAATAGGGCCAAAACCATTAATGGGAATGTCATTGAAATTGGCGATTCTTGAGGTTTGTGCTCGTATTTTGTTTCCTTTCCCCAGAAAATTCCAAAGTAGATGCGGAACATATAGAACGCTGTAAGCCCCGCTACAATTACTCCGATAAAATAGATTAACGTATTATGTTCAAAAGCAGCGACCAAAATTTCGTCTTTACTAAAGAAACCAGCAAAAGGCGGTACCCCGGCAATGGCCAAGGCTGCAATTAGAAAGGTAATATGGGTAATGGGCATATACTTTCGAAGGCCCCCCATATCTTTTAAATAGTTACTATGTACGGCATGTATTATCGAGCCGGCACCCAAGAATAATAAGGCTTTGAACATGGCATGGGTAAACAGATGAAACATTGAGGCCATATACCCTAAACCTTCATGGTCATCGTATCCTGAAACGCCTAATGCGAACATCATATACCCCAATTGAGACATGGTAGAGAAGGCCAGTACCCGCTTAATATCAGTTTGGGTAATCGCTATTATGGCGGCAAACAATGATGAGAATGCACCCACATAGGCTACTATATTTAAAGCGAAACCATTTTCAACAAAATAATACAAGGGAAACAATCTGGCTACTAAAAACACACCAGCTACAACCATGGTTGCTGCATGAATCAATGCTGAAACGGGAGTTGGCCCTTCCATTGCATCAGGCAACCAAATATGAAAAGGAAACATGGCCGATTTACCAGCACCTCCAAGAAATATCAAGATCAACCCCCATGTTAAAGCCGATAACCCCATGAAGGAAGTAGATGCCCAATTTAAAATGGCATCTCCCTCAGGATTGTTCAAGATTTCAAAATCATAGGTACCTGTATAGTATCCCATGATAAGAATACCGATCAAAAAGCCCAAATCGGCAAATCTGGTTACAATAAAAGCCTTTTTTGCTGCAGCTACCGCAGCTGGTTTGGTATAGTAATATCCTATCAGCAAATACGATGAAACCCCTACCAGCTCCCAGAATATATAAATCTGGAATAAGTTGGTGGCCAACACAAGGCTATACATGGAGAAAGAGAATAAGGACAGAAAAGCAAAGAATCTGGTATAGCCATCATCTCCTTTCATATAACCCCTGCTATATATATGCACCATTAAGGATACTGTAGAAACCACAATAAGCATCATTACAGAAATGGGGTCTATAAGCACGCCCATATCAATGCGTAAGGTTTCGGTGAAATTCATCCACACTGTTTTTTCTACAAATGTTTGATAGACGCCATTTATTTTGCCATGAATAAAAAAGTATTGGTAAGCGGTATAGAATGATAATAGGGTAGAAGTTAAAAGTCCGGCTACGCCAATATAGCCAGATACTGCAGGTTTAATTTTTTGATTGAATATTCCCAATAGCAGAAAAACGGCCAGTGGAATCAAGGGAATTAATATGATATTACTAAAGTTCATATTTTGAGAATTTAGTGCTTCATGGTTTCTATATCTTTTACTTCAACCGAACTTATCTGTCTGTAAAGATTAATTATGATTGACACGGCTAGTGCTGTTTCAGCTGCCGCTACAGCAATAATAAACAAGGAGAAAATAACGCCTTGTAGCATATCAGGATATAGATATTTGTTGATAATCACAAAGTTTATAGCCGAGGCATTCAGTATCAATTCTACCGACATCAAAATTGAAATCAGGTTTTTTCGCGTGATAAAACCATAGACACCGATAAAAAACAAAATGGAGGTTATGGTCAGTATTTCGTATATGCTAATTCCTGGAATCATGCCAATTCATCATTTTTATCTGTTAATTTTCTTCCTTTGGCAATAATGATTGCTCCAATCATAGCGGCTAATAAAAGGACACTAATTACTTCAAAAGGCAATATGAAGCCGCCCGCATCATAACTTAAAAGTTTTGTACCGATTTCTGCTGTTGTGGTCGTCAATGAATTCTCTACGACATTGAACTCGTAGGAATAAATGGTGGTCAAGAAAACCCCTAGTCCTAGTAAACAAGTTATAGCCGTGATTATTTGTTTGGAAATTTTAGCAATTTCCAATTCCATTTCTATATGATGTACCAAGAGTACTGAGAAAATAATCAAGACAATAATACCGCCTGCATAGACCGTAAGTTGAATGGCCGCCAAGAAATTGTAGTCGATTAAAAAATAAACCCCTGCTATTGCACAAAGTACAAATAGCAAATAGATGACAGACCGTAACATTTTACGACTGGTGACTGATGCGATTGCAAAAACAATCATTATCAAAGCTAAAATGTAAAAAATCACTCTTTCCATAGGTTTAATCTTCTACACCAGGTAATAATTTAGAACCTGGTTTATTTAAAACTCTCGTAAGCGTAGTCCTGTCATACACCGAATTTTCAAAATTCTGACCCCATTTAATAGCATCTGTTGGGCAAACATCTATACAAAGGCTACACATGGTACACATGCTTAGATGGTAAACAAACTGATCTATTTTCTTTTTCTTTTTACCAGTTTCCTCATCTATACCACGGTCCCAGATTATTTCAATGGTTCCATTAGGACAAGCGATTTCACATTTTTGACAACCCGTACAGCGATGCCTGTTTTCTTCATCATGTGGCATAATAACCTCACCTCGAAAACGATCAAACATTTTTAGGGTTTCCCGATTGTCTGGATATTGTTGCGTTATGGCCCCTTTCCTTGAATTTAAAAAGTACTTGCCTGTAACGCTCATTCCGGTAAGGAGCGTTTTAATGCCTTTGTATATATCCGAAAAATAACTCATAGACCTTAAAATTGGATTGTTAGGTTAAGCCATACAATCAATGCCATTAGCACGATATTCATTAGATTCAATGGTAGCAGGTATTTCCATTCCAATGTAAGCAATTGATCCACCCTCAGGCGTGGAAACGTCCATCTAAACCACATCATTAAAAACACCAATACCAAGGTTTTAGCTAAAAACCAAAATACTCCTAACAATGGAATGGATTCCGTAATCCCAAACGGGGATAACCATCCGCCAAAAAAGACGGTGGCGGCAATCGAGGCAATGATAAACATGTTAATGAACTCGGCTAAAAAGAAATAGGCAAACTTCATTCCTGAATATTCGGTATGAAAACCAGCCCCCAATTCCGATTCAGCCTCAGGCATATCAAAAGGCGCCCTATTGGTTTCTGCAGTGCCGGCAATCATAAAAATCATAAAGGCGATTATTGCCGGAATATGTCCTTGAACAATCAACCATCCATTTTTCTGAACTTCAATAATCTCTGAAAGTTGTAAAGTGCCTGTTATCAGGATCATGGTTAAAAGCGATAAACCAACAGAAAGCTCATAACTAATAGTCTGGACGCCGCTTCTCATGGCTCCGATGAGGGCAAATTTATTATTACTGCTCCACCCGGCCAATAAGATACCGATGACCCCTATTGATGAAATAGCAATCAGAAAAAGGATGCCAATATTTATGTCAAACGCATGAAAATCTTTGGTAAACGGAATAACCGCCAACGCCATTAACGATGAAACAATGACAAAATAGGGTGCCAAATTGTATAAAAATTTATCAGCCTTTTCAGCGCCGGTCAACTCTTTTGAAAGCAATTTTAAGGCATCGGCCATAGTCTGTAGCAGCCCTAGAAAGCCAACCCTATTTGGCCCTATTCGCAATTGAAACCAGGCGGCTACCTTTCTTTCCATTAATACCAGGAATAATCCCATAATGGAAAATATGCCTAGGTAAACAAGGGCAATCAATACCATTTCAACTAAGTTGGCCGCATTTTCAGACATAACGCTATAGAGCCAATCGTGAATACCTTTTGTTATGCTTAATGCTTTTGTCATTGTATTATCGATCAATATCAGGGATTACAAGATCCAGTGTCGCCATTGTTGCCACCAAATCCCCAATCTTGCCCCCAACGGCGATATGGTTCAATAAGGACAAATTTGAAAATCCAGGGGATCGGAACTTTAAACGATACGGGCTTTTAGTCCCAGTACTTATTACGTAAACCCCAAGTTCTCCTCTAGCTGTCTCAACCTTTTGGTAAAATTCTCCTTTAGGTAATTTAATTACTGCGTTTGTTTTTACGCGATGCTCTCCTTCTGGAATATTATCTATGAGTTGTTCAACAATTGATAATGATTCCCATAATTCCATAATTCTAACCTGATAACGGGCGAAGGTGTCGCCCTCTGTTTTTAAAGCTTCATTAAACGTCACTTTATCTAAAGCGCTATAGGGGTGATATTTTCTAACATCGCAAGAATACCCCGAAGCCCTGCCAACTGGCCCCGAAGCCCCAAAGGAAATAGCATCTTCTTTAGATAGTATGCCAATGCCCTTAGTCCTCTTCTGAAAGATTACATTCTCAGTTAAAAGTTTATCGTATTCAGGTATTTTCGTTTTAAAACCAGTCACAAATTTTTTAACTCGATTTACAAAATTTGGATGAATATCTAGCATCAGTCCTCCGGGAACATTATAATTCATGGTTAATCGTGCCCCGCAAGTTTCTTCAAAAATATCGTTAAGCAATTCACGATCTCTAAAACCATAAAAAAAGGTTGATAAGGCTCCAACATCCATACCCATAACACCCCACCATAGACAATGAGACGAAATTCTTGTAAGCTCTCCAATGATTGTTCTGATGACTTTTACCCGATCCGGGATTTCCAATTGAAGGGCATTCTCTACAACAAGACAAACGGCTTCATTGTTGATGTTGGAAGATAGATAATCCATTCGATCTGTTAAATGAACTATTTGCTGATAGCTATCGCGCTCGCACATTTTTTCAATGGAACGATGAATATAACCAAGGTCTGGCTCTACTTTTTTAATAATTTCGCCGTCAATGGTTAATAGGAGGTTTAAAACACCATGAGTCGCAGGATGTTGAGGTCCCATATTAATTTGATAGGGTTCCGATTTAAATCCTTTATCTACTTCTGATGTTGGCATTTTAGCTTATTTAATAATCATATTAGCTTCATCTACATAATCCTTTCGCAATGGATAGCCTTCCCAGTCTTCTGTTAAAAAAAGCCGCTTTAAATTTGGATGATTATTGAATATTATTCCAAAAAAATCAAATACCTCACGTTCGTGAAATTCAGCGGTATACCATATATTGTACGCCGAGTCTAAACTTGGATTTTCTCTGTCAGGAGTTTTAACTTTTACAACAATACTATGGCGATGGGTGGTAGATTCCAAATGATAGACAACTCCTAATTCTTCTCCCCAATCCACCCCGCTGAGGCAAAATAGATAATCAAAATCAGTTTCAGCATTACTTTTTAATTGGGACATTAACTGGTGAAGTTGTTCTGGTTGAACTAAAATGTTCAGGAACTCCGAACCTTCTTCCGTAAATTCTAAAAGACTTGGATTGATTGGTTCTGAAGGCTTTACCTTCTCTTTCGGAACATCATCAGTTTCGAGATGTTCCTCGACTTCGGAAACCTTCACAGCTTCTGTATTTGGAAACCAGCCACTTATTAATTGTTGTAATGTCTCGTTTGTCATTCTTTATTATATATGCCTTTGTCAAACCCTTCAATAGGATTTATTTTGTCCTTCATACTTTCAGTTCTAATTTTATCTTGAAGCATTAGCATTCCCTCCAACAAGGCCTCTGGTCTTGGCGGACATCCTGGTACGTACACATCTACAGGAATTACATGGTCTGCCCCTTTTACGACGGAATAGGTGTTATAAAAAAATGGCCCTCCGGAAATTGCACATGCTCCCATGGCAATTACATATTTAGGTTCTGCCATTTGATCGTACAAACGCCTTAAGACCGGCGCCATTTTATTTACAATCGTTCCTGCGATAATTATTAAATCGGCCTGTCTGGGAGACGGTCTTGCGACTTCAAAACCAAATCTTGAATAATCATGTCTTGAGGCACCTGTCTGCATCATTTCGATAGCGCAGCAACTCGTGCCAAAATACAGCGACCAGAGCGAGTTTGCGCGACCCCAATTGATTATTTTGTCTAATGAAGTCACCACTACATTGGCTCCATTCCCAGCAGGTATTACCTTACCTGGAAAATTCTCTGGTATAGTATTTGAATTGTCTACTCCCATTTTAAAGCTCCTTTCTTCCATGCGTAAATTAATCCTAAACCCAATATAATCAGAAATATGAGGACTTCGATAAATGCTATGGCCCCTACATCCTTAAAGACTACTGCCCATGGGATTAAAAAGGCCACTTCCACATCGAAAATCAAAAACAAAATAGCAAATAAATAATAGCCCACCTTAAATTGAACCCATGTAGATCCAATAGTGACCATGCCACTTTCATAAGGTTCTCTCTTTTGTGGATTATCGGATTTATGCGAAATTAAATTTGATAAAAAATTAGCCCCTGCCACCATGACAATCCCGGCAATTAGAAATACAATAATGGCTTCTGATCCCATTTATTTTGTTATTTGTTTCTTAAAATACACTATAAACATCCCCTGAAAAAAACAAGTCATCGGCCTTGGAAAAATTTGAGTCCGATTTTACTTGTTTGGTAAGTGCATCTTCCCTTTCCTCCAAGGTAACATCATCAAAGCTCCTTATAATACCTGTAACCATGGGATATTCAGATCTTACCAGCATCTGATGTAGGGTAGGGTCTTTTTCCTTGGCATTATGTACCAACAAGTCTTCTTGGGTGATTCCGTTTTCGCCAATAGTGACCACTTCCAGTTTTAGTCCGTTTAGGACCAAACCTTTATCCTTTTCTTTTCCAAAAATCATCGGTTTCCCATGTTCAACGAATAATTGTCGATCTTCCCGAACAGCTTTGTCGGTAAATTTGGTAAAACATCCGTCATTAAAAATCGGGCAATTTTGTAAAACCTCAATCAATGAGGTGCCCTTGAACTTTTCGGCATCAATAAAAAGCTGGGTCATTTCTTTGGGAGTATTCCCAGAAATTCTCGCAAAAAACCGAGCTTGTGCCCCCAAAGCCAATTCACCCGCAGAGAAAGGCGGTTGAGTATTCCCGTATGGCGAGGATTTCGTTTTTTGGCCCACTAGCGACGTTGGTGAAAACTGCCCTTTGGTTAAGCCATAAATTTCATTGTTGAACAATACAATGTTCAAATCGAGGTTTCTCCGTAGCACATGAATAAAATGATTTCCCCCAATAGCCATCGAATCACCGTCTCCTGTAATGACCCAAACACTTAAATGAGGATTGGCCAATTTAACGCCCGTAGCAACCGCCGGAGCCCTGCCATGAATGCTATGTATGCCATAAGTATTCATGTAATAAGGAAAACGTGACGAACACCCAATGCCTGAGACAAATACCACATCTTCTTTTTTAACCCCCATTTCAGGAAGCGCTTTTTGCATGGCCCGCAAAATAACATAGTCATCACAACCCGGACACCATCTTACTTCTTGATCACTTGTAAAATCTTTGTACGTATATTCTTTTACTGCTGCCTCCATAATTATTTTACTAATGATTTAAATTTTTGTATCAACTCACTGTTCGCAAATGGCAAACCTTGCACTTTATTGAATTGTGAGAATTCAAATGCGTCGAAATTATTTCGCAATATTTGTACAAATTGCCCACTGTTCAACTCACAAACAATAATTTTCTGGAATTTCTTCAATATTTCCCCAGTATTTTTCGGGAGTGGGTTTATATAATTGAAATGGGCTAAACCAATATTGGAATGACCCTCTTCATTCATTTGTTTTACTGCTGAGTATAAACTACCATAAGTGCCGCCCCAACCAACGACCAGTAAATCACCTTCTTGGGCAAATTCAGTTTCGAGCTCCGGAATATAGTTTTGTACCCTCTTTACTTTTTCTGCTCGTATTTTGGTCATATATTCATGATTTTCAGGAGCATATGATACATTTCCTGAAACACGATCTTTTTCCAGACCACCAACCCTATGTTCCAAGCCAGGGGTGCCGGGAATGGCCCAATTACGTGCTAAACTATCATCATCTCGGTCATAAGGATGCCAATTTTCCTTGGCTTCTTTTACAATGTTGTTTTTGATTTCGGGCATATTCTCAACCGATTTTATTTTCCATGGAGCTGAACCACTGGCAATATATCCATCAGTCAACAATAAAACTGGGGTCATATGCTCTAATGTGAGTTTTGCAGCTTCATAGGCAAAATCAAAACAGTTGGCGGGCGTACTTGCTGCAATTACGATTATCGGACTTTCCCCATTTCTACCATACATGGCTTGTAATAAGTCTGATTGTTCTGTCTTTGTGGGCAACCCTGTTGATGGCCCACCTCGCTGAACGTTTACAACAACTAACGGAAGTTCTATTATCATGGCCAATCCCAAAGCTTCGCCTTTTAGGGCCAAACCGGGACCAGATGTTGTTGTAATGGCCAAATCACCGGCAAATGATGCTCCGATTGCTGATGTTATTCCGGCAATTTCATCCTCGGCCTGTAAGGTTTTAACGCCAAAATGTTTATGTTTTACAAGCTCGTGCAGGATATCGGAAGCTGGGGTAATGGGGTAAGACCCCAAGTATAATTCCCGTCCAGATTTTTCTGCAGCCGCTAAAAACCCCCAAGCGGTGGCTGTATTGCCCATTATGATCCTATATGTACCAGGTTCCATTTTGGCAGGAGCAATGGTATAGGCATTTGGAATCAGTTCCAAGGTCTCGGCAAAATAGAAACCTGCGTTCAAAACCTTTGTATTTGCCTCTATGATCTGAGGTTTTGATTTGAATTTTTTATTGAAAAATTCTACCGTATAATCGGTTGAGCGGTCATACATCCAATAGACCATTCCCAAGGCAAACATGTTTTTACTTCTCGTGATGCTTTTATTGTCCAATCCTTTAACCTCTTTTAGGGCCGCTTTGGTCAAGGAAGTCATCGCGACTTCAATTACTCTATAATTTTCAAGACTGCCATCTTCAAGTGGATTGGATTCATACTGTGCTTTTTGAAGATTTTTTTTGGTAAAGGCATCCGTATCAACAATAACCGTATGCCCTGGTTTTAGGGCGTGTAAGTTGGTTTTTAGTCCCGCAGGGTTCATAGCTACCAAAAGATCTACATTATCTCCCGGAGTGCTTATCTCAACACTACCAATATGTACCTGAAACCCTGAAACCCCATATAGACTTCCTTGAGGAGCCCTGATTTCTGCAGGGTAATTGGGGAAGGTGGCAACATCATTGCCAAACATGGCCGAAGTGTCAGAGAATTGGGTTCCGGTCAGCTGCATTCCGTCTCCAGAATCACCAACAAAACGGATGATTACCGCTTCTAATACTTTCTGTGGTTCTGCTTTAGCTGCGATCATATTATAATAGTTTAATGATTTTTATTTAAATTTATCAAAAATTGATTAAAATATACGTATTGTGTTCAAATATATTTGTACCTATTTTGTAGAAATATGACTTTTATCATTAATAAAGAAATTAGAATATCGTTTATTTTGCTAATAATTACAAAATCATAGAATTATGGCTATTATCATAACAGATGAATGTATCAACTGTGATGCTTGCGTTTCAGAATGTCCAAACAATGCAATATATGAACCAGATGAGGAATGGTCTTATTCTGACGAAACAGCTTTGAGTGGTATGACAAGCTCACCTGCAGGAGCGGAAATTGATGCCGATGCCCAAAACGAACCGGTTTCTGACGAATTCTATTTTATAGTTACCGATAAATGTACTGAATGCAAGGGGTTCCACGATGAACCCCAATGTGCTTCCGTATGTCCTGTAGACTGCTGCATCCTAGATGAAGATCATGTTGAGACCGAAGAAGTACTACTGGCTAAAAAGGCTTGGTTGCATGGGGAATAAATTAGAGAATCCTTTCTAATCAACTTTAATAAGACCGAGGGTATTGAATATATTCAGGCATTTCTATTTTATTTTTTATCGAAATACAACAAAATAAGTATGTATTGTTGATATTTTGAAGCGACAAAATACCTCAGGGGCCAATTATTTTGGTCCCTTTTTTGGTGATTCATATGGCATTACCTGATAAATGTCATAGTCTATCTTACTATATGTCAATACATTTACAACAATTTAATGAAACCCAGTACCGATGTAATCGGCTAATTACATACAAATTAGGGTTCTCTTTTCTCTAGATGTTTCGGTATTGTAAATATGCGAAATGTATTATGGAAAAAAAATCTAAAAATCTAATTTGCGACGCTAATGAAGCTGTTGCCAGAGTTGCGCATAAAACCAATGAGGTTTGCGCTATTTATCCTATTACCCCGGCCTCACCCATGGGCGAACATGTAGATGTGTTCAGTTCAAAGGGCGAGATGAATATATGGGGTAATATTCCCAGAATTGTTGAAATGCAGAGTGAGGGGGGAGCTGCAGGAGCTGTCCACGGAGCATTACAGGCCGGTGCTCTGACCACTACATTTACCGCTTCGCAGGGCTTGTTGTTAATGATACCAAATATGTATAAGATTGCTGGAGAATTACTCCCTACTGTAATACATGTGGCGGCTAGGACCATTGCTACCCATGCGCTTTCGATATTTGGTGATCATTCAGATGTTATGGCAGCAAGACAAACAGGATTTTCAATGTTGTTCGGGGGTTCGGTTCAGGAAGCGATGGATTTTGCCTTGATTTCTCAAACTGCAACACTTAAATCCAGGATTCCCTTTATGAATATTTTCGACGGATTTAGAACTTCTCACGAAATAGCAAAGATTGATGCTATTTCTGATGAAGTAATCACTGCTATGATGCCTGAGGATGAAATTATGGCTCATAAAAACCGCTCTTTAGATCCTGATCATCCAGTTATTAGGGGTACATCACAAAACCCTGATGTTTTTTTTCAAGCTCGGGAAGCCGCGAATACATATTATCAAAAAGTACCAGCGATAGTTCAAGACGCCATGGACGAATTTTACGAACATACAGGTCGTAGATATAGTTTGTTCCATTATTTAGGTCATCCAGAAGCGGAACGTGTAATCATTATCATGGGCTCTGGGCAAGGAGCTACCCGCGAAGCTATAGATGCTATGGTGAAAAACGGTGAAAAAGTAGGGGCTATTTTTATTCGTTTGTTCAGACCCTTCTCTATTGAACATTTTATAAATGAATTGCCTGAAACCGTTAAGAAAATAGCAGTTTTGGATCGTACCAAAGAACCAGGAAGTGTCGGTGATCCTTTGTATTTGGACGTGGTTGCGGCATTGAATGAGAGTGGTCGAGAAATGCCAGTTGTTGTAGGGGGCCGTTATGGGCTATCTTCCAAAGAATTTACCCCTAGAATGGTCAGTGGCATATATAAAGAGTTATCAAAGGACAAGCCCAAGAACCATTTTACAGTGGGTATTAATGATGATGTGACCCATACCAGTTTAGCGATAGATAATAACTTTAATCTAGAGCCTTCTACCTTTAATTGCATGTTCTACGGTCTGGGTTCTGATGGTACCGTTGGAGCAAACAAAAATTCAATCAAAATTATTGGGGATACCACCGATAATTATGTGCAAGGCTATTTTGTATACGACTCCAAAAAGGCGGGCGCCCAGACTATTTCCCATTTACGATTTGGCCCAGAACCTATTTATTCATCCTATTTAATAGAAAAAGCCGATTTTATTGCCAGCCATCAATTCAATTTTATTGAAAAATATAATATGGTTGCCGATTTAAAGCATGGAGGTACTTTTCTATTGAATTCGCCTTATCCGAAAGAGGAAATTTGGAATAGGTTACCTAGTAGACTACAGCAGGAACTAATAGAAAAGGAAGCAAATTTCTATATTATCGATGCTAGTAAGGTTGCCCAGGAATCAAATCTTGGAAAACGAACAAATACGGTATTGCAGACCTGTTTCTTTGCCATTTCAGGAATATTGCCAAAAGAAGAGGCTATACAAAAAATCAAGAATGCCATTGTAAAAACATATTCATACAAAGGTGATAAGGTTGTTCAGATGAATTTTACTGCAGTCGATAATTCATTGGCCAACCTGCAAAAGGTCGAATATCCGAAAGTTATTACCAGCAATATAAAATTACGCTCCGCAATGACGAATGCTCCCGAAGGTTTTGTCAAAGAAGTATTGGAAAAAATATTGGCAGGATTCGGTGACGAACTTCCGGTAAGTGCCTTTCCTGTTGACGGTACTTTTCCAACAGGAACTACCCAATATGAAAAGAGTGGCATAGCCGATTTTATTCCAATATGGGATGATGAGATACTTTGTACCCAATGTAATAAGTGTGTTGCCATATGCCCCCATGCAGCCATTCGAGCCAAAGTAGTTCTTAATACAGAATTGGAAGGCGCACCCGCATCCTTAAAACGGATTCCGGCAAAAGGAAGACCTTTTACTAGTGACACAGAATCCTATGTACTACAGGTTTCGCCTGAAGATTGCACAGGTTGCGATCTTTGTGTTGCGGTATGCCCCGCTGAAAGTAAGGAGATAGAGAACTTCAAATCTATCAATATGAGGAAAAAGATTGATTTTGATGTCGAGGAAAATGTGAATTGGGACTATTTCATCGATCTTCCCGATTATGATCGTACCGCATTACAGATAACCAACGTAAAAGGATCTCAATTTTTAGAGCCGCTATTTGAATTTTCAGGTGCTTGTTTGGGTTGTGGAGAAACACCCTATATCAAAATGCTTACCCAATTATATGGCGATAGTATTTTAATCGCCAATGCGACGGGATGTTCTTCTATTTACGGCGGCAACTTACCCACGACTCCTTATAAAACCAACAAAGAAGGAAGAGGTCCAGCCTGGGCAAACTCGCTGTTTGAAGATAACGCTGAGTTCGGTTTTGGTATGAAATTGGCATTGACCAAGAAGCAGGAGATTGCGGTGGATTTGTTAAAGACATTACAACCTTTGATTGGCGATGAACTAGTAGAATCGATTTTGAGCAATACCGAAGAGACCGAGAAACAGAAAAGCGAGAAATTTGCCCATTTGGATGAACTCAAAATTATCTTGGCCACCATTAAAAATACCGATGCGGAAAAATTAAATCAACTGACCCAATATCTGCGTAAAAAGGCGGTTTGGATACTTGGGGGTGACGGCTGGGCCTATGACATAGGGTACGGAGGCGTAGACCATGTTCTGGCATCTGGTGAAGATATTAATATACTGGTTTTGGATACCGAAGTATATTCCAACACAGGTGGTCAAACTTCAAAAGCCACGCCCTTGGGCGCCAGTGCCAAATTCTCTGTGTCTGGCAAAAGAACCAGTAAAAAGAGTTTGGCATTACAAGCGGTATCTTATGGGAATGTTTATGTGGCCCAGGTCGCTATGGGTGCAAAAGATTTACAAACATTAAAAGCAATAGAAGAGGCCGCCGCCTATCCCGGACCTTCGTTGATTGTTGCCTATTCACATTGTGGCGAACACGGTTACGACCTTAGGCATGGTGTATCGCAACAGGAAAAGGCTGTGGAAACTGGCTACTGGCCCTTATTTAGATTTAACCCTTCGAAACCAAAAGGAAAAAAATTCAGATTAGATTCGAAGGCTCCTAGCAAACCGCTGGAAGATTTCATGTACAACGAAACCCGTTTTACCAGGGTTGTCAAGGAAAATGCTAAACTTGGATCTGCCTTGCTAAAACAAGCTCAGGAAGAAGTTGAGACCAATTGGGAGCGATTGGAGCTTTTTAGAAATATATAGCACAACAAGAAAGATATTCTTGCTTTTATAAAATGAATGACTTTGATTTGAAACCACATATCCTGGATTTATCGACCGTTCAGGATATATGAGACAAAATGCATTATGTTTAAACCTGAGTTCGACCTAAGGTTTAATCTACAGAATACAAATAAAAGCTAAGATTTGAAATGGAAAATTTGAAGGAATATCTGGATATTTCAAAAA
>JASFYU010000102.1:0-9036 GCA_045046905.1 Flavobacteriaceae bacterium
GGTACTTTATACAAAGCGAGGAAGATTGAAATTAGAGAAGATGGTATTCATTCAATCTAGTGGTAATCCTATGAAAATCAACTTTCTGAGTGCATTTAAAACCACTTTTTAAGCCTCTTGTGACAAAAGATTATATTTTTGTAACATTAAGCTATTAATTTTATTTTCATTCATCTATTTTTGTTACTTTAGCGAGGTTAAGACTTCATAAACCTTGTAGATAATGCCATTTATAGAAGAAAGCGATTTACTTGAATTGCATAAGAATATAGACAAATCACAAATCATTAACGAGCGTTTTTTAGATCAGATAAAATTTAAGAACAAAGAGCTCAAAAGAAGTAAATTTCAACGAAACGTATTGGCCGTTGTTACTGGCTTGTTTTTGATAGGTACTTTGGCGATTACCTCATTTACGGCTGGTCTAACTAGTTCAAACGCCTATGATGGGCCAAGTAATCTTTTGGTGTCGATTGATAGCTTAGAAATGCATAAGGCCAGAATAGATAACCTTAGAAAACAAAATGAAGAATTAAGTTTAGTAAAAGAGTTTTACTTGGCTAAGAACTTTTTAGAAAAAGAGAAAGTATATTCAGTTCAGATTAAATCATTTGTAGAGAACAATATTATTTTAGCCTCCGAAGCGCTGACAAATACATTGTTCGTCAAGACGAATCCATTTTATTCGTATTCTCTAGGTAACTTTGAAACCTTAAAAGAGGCACAGATGTTTCGAAAGCAATTGGTTAACCTCGGTTTTCAAGATGCTTTTGTGGCCTCTTACAAAGAAGGGAAACGAGTACAAATAGAAGATCCTTTTTAATTTTGTCAAAACTACTCGTTTGGCTTAATGCAGCTAGGCCAAGAACGCTTCCACTTTCTGTTTCAGGGGTTATTGTAGGCACGGCACTAGCAAACTTTTACGGCCAAAAAGATCCTCTTATATTTATTCTTGCCTTGCTTACCACAATAAGTTTTCAAGTTACGTCTAACTTCGCCAATGACTATGGTGATGGGGTCAAGGGAACCGATAATGAAAATAGGGTAGGCCCTAAACGTACACTGCAAAGTGGACTCTTGACTCGAAATGAATTAAAATCGGGGATTGTCATCGCCATTGTCGTCAGCCTTATTTTAGTATTGGCAGTGCTTTATGTTTCTTTTGGAAAAGAACATATGACATATTTTGCCCTGTTTGCCATCTTGGGTATTTCTAGTATTTGGGCCGCAATAAAATATACCATGGGTAGCTCTGCTTATGGGTATAAAGGCTTTGGTGATATTTTTGTGTTCATCTTTTTTGGATTACTCGGTGTAATGGGCACCATGTTCCTTTATACTAAATGTATTACCTGGTACTCACTATTGCCTGCTTTTTCAATAGGTCTGCTGAGTACAGGCGTTTTGAACCTGAATAATTTGCGAGACCACAAATCAGATAAAAAATCGAAAAAGAATACCCTGATCGTACAAATGGGATTTGAGAACGGAAAGAAGTACCATTTCTCCTTGCTAATTCTCGCATTTCTAAGTCTATTGGCTTTTGTTATTTTTAATACTTCGAACTGGTATCACTTTGTACCATTAGCTGCCTTCATGCCTATTTTTTTGCATTTGCAAATGGTCTATAGAACTGGCAATTCTGCAAAATTAGATCCTGAATTAAAGAAATTGGCTTTGAGTACTTTTTTGTTGTCTTTGTTATTTTATATCTGTTATAATAATTTTTTGTAATTTTGAAGTATAAGTATTAAAACCACTAGACCCTTGGAACAAGCCGTTAAAATTCTTATTGTAGAGGATAATGTTATTATTGCTGACGATATACAGTGTATGCTTGAAGAGATTGGTTACGAAATCGTTGACAATGTTATTGTCTATGAGCAGGCCGTAGAAGTTTTAAAGACACAGGCTGTAGACCTTGTTTTGATTGATATTATTCTTGCTTCTGACAAAACCGGTATAGATTTGGGTAAACATATCAGAGAGAACTATAACATACCCTTTATATTTGTTACTTCGAACTCCGATAGGGCAACGGTTGAAAATGCAAAGACCGTAAAACCGAACGGGTATTTGGTAAAACCCTTCGAACAACAAGATCTTTATACTTCTATAGAGATAGCGCTGTCCAATTTTATTTATTCCGATGGAAAAAAGAATACGGCAGTAAGCGATGTAGATGTTCCTATGTCAAACAGTGTTTTGAAAGATTCGATATTTGTTAAGAAACAACATCTGTATTATCGCATTCAATTCGAAGAGATACAGTTTATAAAAGCTGACAATGTATATTTGGAAGTAAATACGGTAGATAAAAAGTTCTTGGTTCGCTCGCCCTTAAAAGATTATCTAGAAAAATTGCCTAGAAACAAATTTTACAGGGCGCATAAATCATATATAGTCAATGTAGATCATATCGATGCGATTAACTCCAAGGACATTATGATTAATAATACCTTAATACCCATTTCCAAAGATTTTAAGGAGTTTATTATTTCGGCAATGAATTCTTAAATTAAGTAGTAAGCGTTTTATTAAAAATGCAATTCTTACCAGAAATTTACGGCCCCTCATTTGGCCATACGCCTTGATTTACAAAAAAAATTGATAAAAAAGATTCACTCGATTTACTAGTGATTTGAGTTTGGCAGCTTATGTTCTATCAGAGGATGATCTTAGGTGTCAAAATACTCTTTAATGGATTGTTATCAATGAGTTCGTTTAAAAAGATAGGTGTGTAAAATCAAATTAAGTTCAGTATTTTTTGAATAATTATCAGATTATATTTAGCTGGGCATCCCCTTTTTTTTCATAATCACGGCCTTATGTCAACTCCATGAAATGCACAAAAATCGGATGAAATACATCGCGGTCGTGTATTATTCGCGTTTACCACAAAAATGTAAGGTTACACAACATATTTCTATATCGTTTGATTCAAAAACATATTTTTGAAATGATAATGAATCTCCCTGAATCTTATCTTAAAGTTCGTATGAATTCTGTAATATGATTTAGACGTACACCACTATATCATAAGCGGTCAAAAGTTTGCGTACACAATCACCTATATTGTTATAACATAATTTCTTTGAGAAGAAATTAAAATTAGAGAGCATTAATTTCTTGTAAAGGCATAGAAGCATATCAAATGCTGAATTTGTCTTACAACATAAATTTAGCAAAGCCATTATATAGCAGTATGTTTGGTTTTGTTCCTTTAGTATGATATGAAAAAATTGATTGGTATAAATTTCACGACCCTTTTTATTTGTTACCTGGCCTTTTGCCCTGTTTTGGCTCAGGACACGATTTCTGACGAAAATAGTCTATTCGAAAAATTTCGGAAGGTAGAGAAGTCCTCTGAAAGGTTCAAATTCTTTTTTGATACTCCTAATCGTTATATTGAAAATTCGGCTTATGACTGGCAACAGACAGTTAATAGGTATATCAATACAGCCCAAAAAGTGAAAGACACGTCTGCTATTCGCCACTATAGGCTTATACAAGCGCAGATATCATATGATATTGGAAATTATTTTAAAAGTTTGGCACTTGCCAAAGAGCTTAATAAAGAAGACCTGAATCTAACTTCAAAGACAATTTTGTTGGATCTAATGGATCAGAACTATGCTCAGCTAGCCATGTACTCAGAGCAAATTGAGATACGAAAAGAAAAGAAAAAACTTGGGATAGTCAAGAATCCAACATTTTATGATATATATTCGAATTTAGGCTTGCATAGGAAGGCGATGAGAGAATATATTGAGCAGGTACAAAAAGATATCGATGATAAGGACTATTTTGCCAAGGCTGAATTTTACAATAATGTAGGAACTTATCTTAGATTAGACAAATCTGCCCCCACAGCACTTATTAACTACAAAAAGGCGAAAGGGTATGTGGAGGTATATTTAAATGATGTCACCAAAAAAAAATCGGAAAATGACATTATAAAAGGGTATCTCCTAAAAGCTGTTGCGGAAGGGAATATCGGAAAATGCTATGTTCAATTGAAAGAATATAAGACTGCTATCCCATACTTAGATAGTAGTATCACCAAAATCAAGGAATATAAAATCGGAATGTTCTCTTCTGAAATTGTCGAGAATTCATTGGAGATTGCTGAATGTTATCTGCAATTAGGAGATTATGAAAAGGCCACCGATTATTTGAGTGATGACTCAGGGCCTCGTAAGACGTCGAGCGTTCTTAAAAAAAATAGACTTCTGGCATTATATTATGATAAGACCAAGAATTTTGAAGATGCCGTACGGTATCTCAAAAAAAATATAAGAATTAGAGATTCAATAAACATCAACGAATCTGAACTTCGAAAACAACAATTGGCAACCGTTATGAGCGAAGAAATGGCCAATACCAGAACAATGATGGAGGATCAGAAACTTGCATTAGAACATCAGAGAAATAAAATGCAGGCGCAAGACGAGAAAATTAATCTGGTGTTTATTTCCTTGGTTTTCACGTTATTGGGTTTTGCAGGCTTAGTATATGCTTATCTCAAAAGTATTAAGAACCAACGAGTGATTGCCAAGCAAAAACATATTATTGAAAAATCTTTGATAGAGAAAGATTCTCTGCTCAAGGAGATTCACCATAGAGTAAAGAACAATTTGCAAATGGTTTCAAGTTTGTTGAGCCTACAGGCCAGGAACACCAAGAGTAAAGCAGCAATTGTAGCCTTAGAGGAAGGTAAAAGCCGCGTAAAGGCAATGGCTCTTATTCATCAGAAACTATATCAGAATGATGACTTATCGGTTATCGAAATGCAGGGATATATCGAAAGCTTGATCAATAGCGTACAGGCGGTCTATAAAAAGGGGGGGCATAACATCAATATAACCATCGATGCCGAAGGTGTTGAATTGGATATTGACAGGGCGATTCCCTTTGGTCTTATACTGAATGAATTGGTGTCGAACTCTTTTAAATATGCTTTTCCTGTTGATGCTGAGAATGGGAAAATCTATATTCATATAAGAAAAATGGGAGGCAAAGAAGGCTTCTTTGAATATACCGACAATGGTATTGGCCTGCCCGAAGATACCGATGAACGAGCAAGTTCTTCTATGGGTATACGTCTAATGAACCGCTTGGCCAATCAGTTGCAAACAAAATTAAATATTGACAAAACTACTGAAGGAGTTCGTTTTTGGTTCAATTTCCTTTAATTTTGAAGTAAAGGACTTCAGAAATGCAAATTACTTTTTTAGGCCACGCTTCTTTACTTATTAAAATAGGTAACACTACCGTATTGGTTGATCCCTTTATTTCGGCGAATGAAAAGGCTTCTGGTAAAATTGATATCAAGAACTTAAAGCCAGATTATATTTTAGTGACCCATGCGCACCAAGACCATATCTTAGATGTCGAAGTCATCGCTGAGAATACTGGCGCTCTAATTGTGAGCAACTATGAGATTGCGACCCACTATGAAAGCAAAGGGTATAAAGTTCACCCAATGAACCATGGTGGCAATTGGACCTTTGATTTTGGAAACTTAAAATATGTCAATGCCGTTCATACCTCTTCTTTTCCTGATGGTTCTTACGGTGGTCAGCCCGGCGGATTTGTGCTATCTGCTGAAAACCGACATATCTATATTGCGGGTGATACTGCCTTGACCATGGATATGAAATTGATTCCGCTGACCACAAATTTGGATCTAGCCATTTTACCGATTGGTGATAATTTTACCATGGGCGTTGATGATGCCATACTTGCCGCCGAATTTGTCGAGTGCAAGAATATTCTAGGCTATCACTATGATACCTTTGGCTATATCGAAATAGATCAGGATCAGGCGATAAGAAAGTTTGCGAAGGCCGGCAAAGAGTTACACCTTTTAGAAATTGGAAAATCGATAACTATCTGACCTCACTTTTTAGAACTACCCTGTGCAAAATCTTGGGAAAGAATCGTTTTAAGTAGACCGCGAAACGTTCCTTTCTGCCAATATAGGCTTCAAACTTTTTACGCTCAATAGCATGAATCATTTTTTGAACAAACAGTTCAATCGATAGTCCGTTTTGAGTCGCAACATCATTTGTGTTTTGTGAGCTTCCGTCTGCCGTCAATGCATTTTTAGCCACATTGGTATTCACGAAACCAGGGCAAATCAGGGTGACATCAATAGCATCTTTTTGATGTTCCATACGCAGTACATCAAAAAAACCATTAAGCGCATGTTTGGCGCCGCAGTAGCCCGAGCGGTAGGGGGATCCAAATTTCCCCATTAAACTGCTTACCGTAACAAAGTGCCCCTTTTTTTGGGCCAAAAAATGAGGTAGTATCGCTTTGGTCAGTGCCACGGTTCCTAGATAGTTGACATCTATTAATTTTTTATAAACCTCCATATTGGTATTAATAATCAAAGAACGTTGACTTATGCCCGCATTATTGATTAAGATATCGATGCTGCCAAAGGCTGATATCGCTTCCTCGGTTCGCTTTGGTGACGCCTCAGAATCGGCAAGATCCAAAGGAATAATCGCCACCATATCAGGATTTTGGCAATTGTTTTTCACCCGTTCTAGTTCCTCTTTCTTCCGTGAAGAAATGATAAGTTTGCAGCCTTTTTTAGAGAGCGCATAGGCAAGGCCTTCGCCAATACCCGAAGATGCACCCGTAATCCAAACCGTTTTGTTGTTTATTCTTGCCATAAGTTCACATATGTGATGAGTATACCACGGAGCTTGCTTCAAAAAATATGTTCTTCTTTATGCTTTGTATGCTTGCCCTGTGCTAGTTTGTTTTAAGACCCAAAATATAGCTAAATTTGACGGTAATAGATGAAGGCTTCCTATAAAAAATATATACTTGATTTCAAACGGCCAAGTGGTACCTCACGAGGTGTGCTTGTTCAAAAGGAAACCTGGTTTTTAATTTTGCAAAAAAATGGAAAGCTTGGTATTGGCGAATGTGGTCTGTTTCGTGGTTTGAGCGTTGATGATGTTTTCTGCTATGAGGAAAAACTACAATGGACATGTGACCATATTAATTTAGGAAAGGATAAACTTTGGCAGGAGTTGGTAGAATTTCCCAGTATACAATTTGGTGTAGAACAAGCCTTTCTTTCACTAAAATCAGATAATCCGTTCAAACTATTTCCTTCGTCATTTACTGAGAAAGAGAGGCATATTACCATAAACGGACTCATTTGGATGGGTGATAAAGGGTTTATGTTCGAGCAGATTCAGCAAAAATTAGAGGCAGGTTTTAGCTGTATTAAAATGAAAATCGGGGCCATCGATTTTAAGGCCGAGGTTAAATTGTTAGCTGATATCCGAAAGAGATTTTCAAAAGAAGAAATTGAAATACGAGTTGATGCCAACGGCGCTTTCGCCCCAAAGGAGGCCTTGGAAAAACTTCAAGTTTTGTCAAACTTTGATCTACATTCTATCGAGCAACCTATTAAACAAGGCAATCATTTAAAGATGAGTGAGCTTTGCGACAAAACTCCTTTACCCATAGCTTTGGACGAAGAATTAATAGGTGTTTTTGGTGTACGTAAAAAAGAGAAATTGCTACAAACCATTCAACCGCAATATATCATACTAAAACCAAGTTTGGTCGGCGGTTTTAAAGGCAGTGAAGAATGGATTGCTATAGCAGAAAAACATGCTATTGCTTGGTGGGTGACCAGTGCCTTAGAGAGTAATATTGGCTTAAATGCGATTTCGCAATGGACCTTTACCCTTGAGAATACTATGCCGCAAGGGCTGGGGACAGGAAATTTATATACCAATAATTTTGAAAGCCCCTTAACCGCTGAAAAAGGATATATTTACTACCATCTAAAAAAGAAATGGATGGCTAATTTAATTCAAGAATTGTGTATATAGAGCAAGCATATAGGGGTTTAAGTGATACATGGCGATATGCCTTAGGATTTGTCGTAGTATTTATTGGGTGGCAAATTATAGGGGGTATCCCCTTAATCGTTGCCTTACTATTGAAGTCAGATTCATTAAGTGTGTTGGCAGGAGGCGACCTTGGTGAAATGGCCAATATTTTGGGCAGCAATACTTTTTTGTTTTTTATGCTACTCACCTTTGTAATCGGGATGGTTTGTTTATTCGGGTACACAAAGTTTGTACATAAACAACGTATTACACAGTTGACCACTTCACGTAAAAACGTTGATTGGAAAAGAATTTTGTTTGCCTTTGCTGTTTGGGCATTCATTTCTACCCTTTTAATAGGTATCAATATTTATGTATCACCCGATAATTATGAATTAAATTTTAAACTAGGGCCTTTTTTGATTTTGGCTCTTATCTCGGTAATTATGATGCCCATACAAACAAGTATGGAAGAATACTTTATGCGTGGCTATATGATGCAGGGCTTGGGACTCATGGCGAAGAACAGATGGTTTCCGTTAGTGATTACTTCCACACTCTTTGGCCTAATGCACATTGCTAATCCTGAAGTAGCAAAAATGGGCTATGGGGTATTGATCTTTTATATCGGCACTGGTTTTTTTCTTGGAATACTGGTTTTGATGGATGAAGGCCTCGAACTTGCCCTTGGTTTTCATGCTGCGAACAATCTTACTGCTGCCCTTTTGGTGACCGCGGAGTGGACGGCCTTTCAGACCGATTCAGTTTTTAGAGATGTTTCGGACCCAACATTTGGCTGGGATATTTTGATTCCGGTATTTGTAATCTACCCATTACTGCTATTGCTATTTTCAAGAAAATACGGTTGGAAAAATTGGAAAGAACGGCTAACCGGTAAAATAGTGCCAAGAGAAGTATTTCTCGAGGAAAATACCCAATAATCAATGCCGATTAAAATCCATTCCCAATTCAAGCTAAACGGAGCTTCTTTTTCCAATACGGGACTACTAGAAATGGGCCGTAGTTTAGCTAAAGAAGGAAAACCCTTTGAGCAGGGTATTGGTGATTTTTTATTAGCCTGGTCAAGCGATAAGCCCACAATTACCGTTCAAACTTCAGGCGCTACGGGTACCCCTAAACCAATAGTTTTGAGAAAGGAGTTTATGGT
>JASFYU010000103.1:0-11071 GCA_045046905.1 Flavobacteriaceae bacterium
AAATATCTAGATATTCCTTCAAATTTTCCAATTCAAGTCTTAGCTTTTTTTGTATTCTGTAGATTAAACTCAGGTTTGTAAATAGCCTCACAAAGACGAGATGACAATAGCTTTGGTCTAACAGTTGTTTATAATTTTAAAGATAGGCTCAAGATTAACTGATTGGGCCGTGTATCTACTCTACTCTCAGGAAGCGCCGTTATATTTGTGTTTATAAACGAGGCTTCATTATTGCTAAAGCCTCTTTCGTACCTTAGGTCTACGCCTAGTTTTCCTAAATTCACACCAGCCCCGATATGTAGCCCCACAGAGAAATCATTTTCAATGGTATCAATACTGATGCCGTCAAACTCTGTATTCAAGATATATTGCAATGCAGGTCCTGCAAATAGGTGTAACGGACCAATGACTTTTATGCCTACAAGTATTGGCGCATCTATTTTGCTCATTTCGAAGCTGTCGTCACCGTAGTCTGACTTGGTCTTGGTATAGACTAGTTCTGGTTTAATGTAAAGTCTACTTATTCCAAGTTTTCCGAAGATACCAACGTGATACCCTACATTTCTGTCTGGGTTTCGGGCAGCCTCCCCCGCAGATTCAAAATAATCTCCGTTGGCGTTGTAGTTTAGTCCGCCTTTAATACCGAAACCAGAATCTTTTTGGGCAAATGCAGTTAGGCTTACCAAAGCCAAGGCTATCACTAGTAGTGTTTTGTGTGTTTTTTTCATAATGTGTTCGTTTTTAATACCTCATTGAGGGTTTATTTCCCCTACCGAGTACTCGAGCTTACCTTAGCTGATAGCTAACAAAATAAAATTGCTTTTTTTAGAAGCTTAGCTCGTGCGCCTTTGGGTCTAGCTTGTTGATTCGCTAAGGGTATCAGAAACGATACCATCATCATTTTCTTTTCAACACTTTTAGAACGGCCTTTTCTATCGCTTTATTGTTTAATCCGTATTTCTCCATAAGTTGTGCAGGAGTACCGCTCTCACCAAAAGTATCTTGGGTGGCGATGAATTCTTGAGGTGTAGGGTGTTGAGTAGCAAGTACTCTGGAAATGCTTTCACCCAAACCGCCCAAATAATTATGTTCTTCGGCAGTAACAATGCAACCCGTTTTTTTAACAGATTTTAACACTGCCTCGTCATCTAGTGGCTTAATGGTGTGAATATTGATTACCTCGACAGAGATGCCTTGTTCTTCTAAAGCTTCTGCAGCTACCAGAGCTTCCCAAACCAAATGCCCTGTAGCTACTAGGGTTACATCGCTACCTTCACTTAGCAATAAAGCCTTTCCTATTTCGAATTTCTGATCCACGGCAGTGAAGTTGGCTACTTTCGGTCGGCCGAACCTTAAATATACGGGCCCCTCATAATCGGCGATAGCTATGGTGGCCGCTTTGGTCTGGTTATAGTCACAAGGGTTGATAACTACCATGCCCGGTAGCATTTTCATCAGTCCTATATCTTCTAAAATCTGGTGGGTTGCGCCATCCTCACCTAGGGTTACCCCAGCGTGAGAGGCACATATTTTCACATTCTTGCCCGAATACGCAATAGATTGCCTAATCTGATCATATACTCTTCCTGTAGAAAAATTGGCAAAGGTGCCTGTAAACGGAATCTTTCCTCCAATGGTTAGACCCGCAGCAATACACATCATATTCGCTTCGGCAATACCTATTTGAAAAAAGCGCTCGGGATTTTCATCAATAAATTCCTGAATTTTTAATGAACCTACCAAATCGGCACATAAAGCGACCACATTGGGGTTTGTTCTTCCTAATTCGGTCATGCCCGCTCCGAAACCACTTCTTGTATCGTTCTTACCTTGATCTATATATTTTTTCATAAGTCCTACCCTAACCCCTCCGAACGAGGGGGATTAATTTGTTATATTTTTAAACTTGATGTCATTTTTTTGAATAAACTAATTTCCCTCCCCTTTTGGTGAGGGTAGGTGAGTGACATTAATAATCGTCCAATGTTTCGGGGTTTTGCCCCAATGCGTTTGCCAATTGCTCGTCACTTGGTGCCTTACCGTGCCAGGCGTGGGTGTGCATCATAAAATCAACGCCATTGCCCATCATGGTGTACAGCAATACACAAATGGGTTTCCCTTTACCGGTTCTACTTTTCGCTTCTTGCATACCATTGATGATGGCTTCAAGGTTATTCCCTTCCTTAATTTCAAGAACGTCCCAACCGAAGGCTTCAAACTTGGCTTTTATACTTCCCATAGGTAGCACATCATCTGTAGAACCATCAATCTGTTGGCCGTTTAAATCAATGGTTGAAATCAGGTTATCTACTTTTTTGCCGGCAGCATACATTATGGCTTCCCAATTCTGCCCTTCCTGAAGCTCTCCGTCACCATGTAAAGTATACACTAAATTGGTATCCTTGTTTAATTTTTTCGCTTGTGCGGCTCCAATACCCACTGACATGCCCTGACCTAGTGAACCAGAGGCAATGCGAATTCCTGGTAAGCCTTCGTGCGTGGTCGGATGGCCTTGTAAACGTGAATTGATTAAACGGAAAGTACTTAATTCTTCTACCGGAAAATATCCCTTTCTTGCAAGTACACTATAGAAAACAGGAGAAATATGGCCGTTGGATAGGAAGAAAAGGTCTTCGCCTTCTCCATCCATTTCGAAACCATCCTTCAGTTCCATTATTTCATTGTAAAGTGCGACGATAAATTCAGTACACCCCAAAGAGCCCCCTGGGTGGCCAGAGTTCACTTTATGTACCATACGCAGAATATCTCTACGTGTTTGGGTAACAATATCTTGTAATTCTTTAGTTTTTGGCATTTTTAACGTTGATTTAGCAGCGTCAAAAGTACAGGCAATCTTTTGGCTAAGCAAGAAGTAGTTATAAGTTTTTATTAACGATGGCCTGAAGGTCATGAACTTTATTTTTTTGTTAAGGATTTAATGTAGGCCAGTTGATTATCTTTGCCTCTTGAAATCAAGAGTTTGAAATTTACATTACACTATACCGACCCTCAAAGTAAGGCACGTGCAGCTACCATGGTTACTGACCACGGCACAATCGAAACTCCTATTTTTATGCCCGTAGGTACTGTGGCATCAGTTAAAGGGGTGCATCAAAAAGAGTTGCGTGAAGAAATAAGGCCCGATATTATTTTGGGCAATACCTATCATCTTTTTTTACGCCCCAAGACCCATATTATAAAACAGGCCGGAGGGCTTCATAAATTTATGGGTTGGAACAGCACTATTTTGACCGATAGTGGGGGGTATCAAGTATATTCACTTTCGGCCAATCGAAAAATCAAGGAAGAAGGTGTGAAGTTCAAATCACATATTGATGGTTCTACGCATATGTTCACCCCTGAAAATGTAATGGAAATACAACGCGAGATTGGCGCTGATATTATTATGGCATTTGATGAATGTACACCCTATCCTTGCGATTATAACTATGCGAAAAGATCTATGCATATGACACATCGATGGTTGGATCGTTGCATATCGCATTTAGAAAAAACACCTCTTGTGTATGATTACGCGCAAACTTTTTTCCCCATAGTACAGGGCTCTACCTATACTGACCTACGCAAACAATCTGCCGAGTATATTGCGAACGCAGGCGCGGAAGGGAATGCCATAGGTGGCCTGTCGGTCGGTGAACCTGCGGATGAGATGTATGCCATGACCGAAGTAGTATGTGACATCCTTCCTGAGGATAAGCCCCGGTATTTGATGGGTGTGGGCACCCCAATCAATATCTTGGAGAACATTGCGCTGGGGATCGATATGTTCGATTGTGTGATGCCAACCAGAAATGCTAGGAACGGTATGTTGTTTACGGCACATGGTACCATAAACATCAAGAACAAAAAATGGGAAGATGATTTTTCTCCGATTGATGAACTGGGCACCACCTTTGTAGATCGCGAGTATTCTAAGGCATATCTACGACATTTATTTGCCGCCAATGAATATTTGGGAAAGCAAATCGCTACAATACACAACCTTGGGTTTTATCTTTGGTTGGTTCGCGAAGCCAGAAAGCATATTTTAGTAGGTGATTTCACTGAATGGAAGACCATGATGGTCAAGCAAATGGATAAACGACTGTAAGTGACTATTATTGATAAATACATATTAAAACGTTACTTGGTCACCTTTGGCGTGATGCTTATGCTCTTTATTCCGATTAGCATTATGGCTCATCTGGCCGAACAGATTGGTAAAATGATAGATAATGAGGCGCCATTGGATGAAATCATTATTTATTTTGTCAATTTTACCATCTATATAGGTAGCCAGTTAATTCCTATTTTTCTATTCTTGTCTATCATTTTTTTTACTTCTAAATTGGCCAGTAATACTGAAATTGTTGCCATTTTAAGTTCGGGAGTATCCTATGCAAGATTTTTGCGTCCCTATATTATCGGTGCCTCTATCGTTGCTGTTCTGATGTTGGCAATGGCCATGTTTTTGGTTCCTGCAGCCAGTAAAGGCTTCAATGAATTCAAGTTTAAATATTTAAAGCGCGGCAAAAAAGATAGGATAACCGAAAATATATTCAATCAACTGAATGAAAACGATTTTATTTATGTGAGCAAATTTGATCCTGCGAGGCAAAATGGAAAAAAATTCACCTTTGAGCGTTTTAAAAAAGATAATACCTTGGATTTTAAAATCTCTGCTGGTGACATACGATGGGTTGAGAAAGATAGTATCTATAGATTAACTAATTACAAAAAGAGAACACTGATCGGTGATTCGGCGATTGTTGAAACTAAAAGACGGTTAGATACGCTATTTGATTTCAAGATTGGTGATTTGACCCCGGTCTCCTATGTTGCCGAGACCAAAAGCCTTATCGAACTTAATAAATTCATTGAAGACCAGAAAAGAAAGGGGGCCGCCAACATTAATTCTTATATTTTGGTAAAGTACAAACGTTGGGCATTGCCCGTAAGTGCTTTTATACTGACCATTATTGCCGTTGCCGTTTCCTCGGTAAAACGTCGTGGGGGTATGGGGGTCAATTTGGCCTTTGGTATTTTAGTGGCCTTTGTTTTCGTCTTTTTTGATAGGGTTTTCGGAACCTTGGCCGAACAGTCGGGATTTTCACCCTTATTGGCGGTGATAATTCCGAATCTCACCTTTGGTATTCTTGCCGTGTACTTGCTACAGAAGGCAAAACGATAATTAAGATCTAGTATACATATTTTCTGCGGTTAAAAAAATGGATCAGGGTGGGTATACCTTATAAAATTTTATCTTTGCTGCACTCGAACAAATTAAACCGCACACCGTAATGGAATATTTGGATTTTGAACTCCCGATTAAAGAATTGGAAGAACAGTTGGACAAGTGCCTGATTATTGGAGAAGAAAGTGATGTAGATGTTACCGAAACCTGCAAGCAAATTGAAAAAAAGTTGAATGATACCCGTAAGGGAATATATAAAAATCTTACCGCCTGGCAGCGAGTACAACTTTCGAGACACCCGAGTAGGCCCTATACCCTAGATTACATTAATGCCATTTGTGGAGATACTTTTTTAGAACTTCATGGCGATAGAAATGTAAAGGATGACAAGGCGATGATAGGTGGTCTAGGCAAGATTGGAGATCAAAGCTATATGTTCATTGGGCAACAGAAGGGCTATAACACCAAAACAAGACAGTACCGTAATTTTGGTATGGCAAACCCCGAAGGGTATCGAAAAGCCTTAAGACTAATGAAGTCCGCAGAGAAATTTGGTATTCCTGTGGTGTGTTTAATCGATACGCCTGGTGCCTATCCGGGGATCGAGGCCGAGGAAAGAGGCCAAGGTCAGGCCATTGCTCAAAATATTATTGAAATGACCCGCTTGAAGGTCCCTATCATAGTTATTATCATTGGCGAAGGTGCTTCTGGTGGTGCTTTGGGCATTGGCGTAGGAGATCGGGTTTTAATGCTAGAGAACACTTGGTATTCGGTTATCTCGCCCGAGTCTTGCTCCTCGATACTTTGGCGTAGTTGGGAGTATAAAGAACGGGCTGCAGATGCTTTGAAACTTACAGCGACCGATATGAAAAAAATGAAATTAATCGATGAAATTGTTCGAGAACCTGATGGGGGAGCTCACAGTAATCGGAATAAAACTTTTGAGATCGTAAAAAATAAAATCACCTCCCATTATCAAGAACTGCAAAAGTTATCACCAAAAGAATTGGTAAAATTGCGGATGGAAAAATATGCCAATATGGGTGTTTTTAATGGTTAACTGTCGGTTTTGTCGAGTTCTACAAAATCTGGGATTTAAATTTTCCATATCTTTTTTGTTATCAACAGTTTTCGTAACTTATCAACAGGTGAATTGTTGAACAATAGTTAATATAGTTAAGACCTAATGTGATGTTAACTTAAGGTTAATTACATATTTTCGTGCCATGGAAAAATTGAACCCGATTATTGGTCGAAAGATTGACAAATCTACGCTCATAAGCTTAGAGAGAGGCAAGATACCGCCTCAATCTGTTGATTTAGAGGAAGTTGTGATAGGAGCGATGATGATCGATAAAAAAGGGGTCGACGAAGTAATCGACATCTTACATCCTGATGCCTTCTATAAAGAGGCTCATCGGCTTATTTACGAAGCAATATTCAAATTGTTCGAAACCTCTGAACCGGTAGATTTATTAACCGTTTCTTCACAATTAAGAAAAGATGGTCGACTTGAAGCGGTAGGAGGAGATTTTTACTTGATAAAATTGACTCAAAAAGTAGCTTCTTCGGCCCATATCGAGTTTCATGCACGAATCATTTTACAAAAGTATATACAACGTAGTTTAATAAAGATTTCAAACGAAATTATTGAGGAGGCCTATGATGAGTCAACCGATGTTTTTGATTTATTAGACAATGCAGAGGCTAAGTTGTACGATGTTACCCAAGGTAACTTAAAACGTTCTGCTGAAACCGCCCAAAATTTAGTTATTCAAGCTAAAAAACGAATTGAAGAAATTGCGAACAAAGAAGGGATGAGCGGAATTCCTTCAGGTTTTGATAAACTTGATAAATTGACCTCAGGGTGGCAGCCGAGTGATTTGATCATTATTGCGGCACGTCCTGGTATGGGTAAAACAGCTCTAACATTATCTATGGCCCGTAATGTTGCCGTAAATTCAAATATTCCCGTAGCATTCTTTTCTTTGGAAATGTCATCAGTACAGTTGATTACAAGGCTGATTTCATCTGAAACCGGACTATCATCTGAAAAGCTCCGTACCGGTAAACTTGAAAAGCATGAATGGGAGCAGTTGAATGTAAAGGTGAAAGCACTTGAAAAAGCACCTTTGTTTATTGACGATACGCCCTCACTTTCTATTTTTGACCTTAGGGCCAAAGCAAGACGCCTATCTTCACAACATGGTATTAAGATGATAATTGTTGATTACCTGCAATTGATGACCGCTGGTGGAACCCAGAAAGGCGGCAATAGAGAACAAGAGATATCTAGTATTTCAAGAAACTTAAAGGCATTGGCCAAAGAACTAGCGGTGCCCGTAATCGCACTTTCTCAGTTATCAAGGGCGGTAGAGACCAGAGGAGGTAGTAAAAGACCTATTCTATCTGACCTTAGAGAATCTGGTGCCATTGAGCAAGATGCTGATATTGTATCTTTTATATACAGGCCTGAGTATTATAAAATCGATGAGTGGGATGATGAAGAGCGTACCCCGACCGCAGGGCAGGCAGAACTTATTGTCGCCAAGCATAGAAATGGTGGCCTTGAAAATATTAGACTGAAGTTTATCGGCAATCTGGGTAAATTTGATAATTTAGATGACTTTGATTCCCCTTTCGAGTTTCAATCCAAGATGAATGCCAATGAGGAAAACCCCTTCATTACCAAAAACCTTCCTAATGCTGATCAAGCATTCGGCAGTGGTATGAATGACGATACAAACCTTGATGAAGACAATGACGTGCCTTTTTAATCGCAGGGCGCCAAGAGGTTTAGCCAGTTTACTGCCTACGGCTCGGCTCTCTGACCTTCTGCTATGAAAATAAAAAGAGAGTTCCTTGATTGTAATACCTGCTACCCAAGAATCAATTTAATTCATTTTGTGTCTCAGCTGTTCTGTAGTGCGGTAGTTCTATAGGTGTTGAATTCAGCAATCCCGATTTTTCCTGTAACTTTGAGTATAACCCTATAGTAAGCTTGTATGCAAAGAATCCTTTTCTCTTTTCTATTTTTTCTATGCTCTTTACAAATTTTTGCCTCCTCTATTCTTATTCCTATGGATGTTGAGGGACAAAAAAATCATTTAAAGGCCTACGGCATTACTTACTGGGTATTAAATAACCAAGCGAAGGTGCAATGGCTATTAAATTACAGAGGCGGGTCATTTTTGTTGCCAGATGGGGAGCATATTCGTAAGGAGTGCCAAATACGGGGTGTGTCATTTGAAATTTTATCAGATGCGCAGACGCAAGACATTTTGAATGCTATTAGCAGTCCGTCACAAAATCAAGAAGCTGTCGTCCTAGAAAAAGCTCCTAAAATAGCTGTCTATTCCCCAACGGGGAACCAACCTTGGGACGACGCAGTGACCATGGTATTGACCTATGCGGAGATTCCTTATAAAACAATCTATGACGAAGAAGTCTTGAATGATGAATTGGTTCTTTTCGATTGGCTGCACCTGCATCACGAGGACTTTACAGGGCAGTACGGAAAATTCTATGGCGCATATAGAGCCGTATCATGGTATATTGAGCGCAAACAAGAATCAGAAGCTTTGGCCGCTAGATTGGGGTATGCGAAAGTCTCTGAAGAAAAAAGAGCTGTGGCATTGAAAATCAGGAACTATGTAATCGGTGGGGGGTTTATGTTTGCCATGTGCTCGGCTACCGATAGTTTTGATATCGCCCTTGCTGCAAATGGTGCTGATATTTGTGAGCCAATGTTCGATGGCGACCCCTCAGATGCAAATTATCAGAGTAAGTTAGATTTTAGTAAAACCTTTGCGTTTTCTGATTTTGTACTTGAAAGAAATCCGCTACGATATGAGTTCTCTTCAATAGATATGACCGAAAAAAGAAAAAATGTAGCCAAAGAGACTGATTATTTTTCTTTGATGGACTTTTCAGCAAAGTGGGATCCGGTGCCTACAATGCTTTGCCAAAACCATACGTCTTTAGTCAAAGGCTTTATGGGGCAGACAACCGCTTTTTCAAGAAATCAAGTAAAACCAACGGTCTTAGTCTTGGGCGAAAATAAAATTAATGGTGAGGCCCGCTATATACATGGCATCAAGGGCAAAGGGTTTTTTACCTTCTATGGGGGCCACGACCCCGAAGATTATAAGCATAGGGTAGGGGACCCGAAAACTGAACTAGAACTGCACCCGACTTCACCAGGGTATAGATTAATTTTAAACAATGTGCTGTTTCCGGCGGCCGGCAAAAAAAAGCAGAAAACTTGATTAGTGTGATAGTAGCTTTTGCAATATTCGCTCTACCCCAAAATCATCATTGCTTGTAGTTGAATAGTTGGCTACTTTCTTTACGTTTTGATGGGCGTTCTCCATAGCAAAACTAAATTCAGCCAAGCCCAACATTTCGATATCGTTATTGTAATCTCCGAACACCAAGGTTTCTGAAGGGCTTATATTGTGCAGTTCCTGTACTTTCTTAAGCGCATAACCTTTATGGGCATTTCGACTTGAAATATCGACCCAGTTTTCTCCTGATATTTTAACCTTCAGAGGGCCTTCTAAATGACGTACGGCTGGGTAAATATATTTTTCGGAGCTTTCGAAATGAAATATGGCAATTTTTAATATTTCTCCTTCATAGGTTTTGAGGTCTTCAAGAATTTTGAATTCGGTATAGTATTCTTTTAGCTTATCTATGAACTCTTGTGAAGTACCGAGTAAATGGGCACCTGCCTTACCGCATAGTACAGGGTGAATGTTATCAATCCCCTCTAAAACATCGAGAACCCTATTTTTAGAGGTATTGCTCAAGGGCGTAGATAGCAATTCGATACTATTATGCATGGCAAAAGCCCCGTTTTCTGCGATGACTATAATATCATCCTTTATAGAATGTAATTTATCGACAATGCTGTTGTACTGCCTACCGCTGGCTGCTGCAAATAAAATATTGCGTTTTTGTAACGCTGCAAAAAGTTCAAAGAAAAGGTCGCTAACTTCGTGGTTTGAATTTAGTAGGGTGCCATCCATATCGGTGACGACCAATTTAATATGCGATAAATCCATAAAATTCTATTTCAAAACCGCAAAGGTATTTTATATGTATGAGGAGAAGTAATTTAATTGAATAAGTTTGTTGTAAAGTTTTAAAAATAGGATGTATGAAATTGTACCAGAATGAATTACGATTACCACCTTTTACTCGCGGTTTTCATTTGATTACCAATCATGTTCTGAAATCAATGAATGAAATAGCGGATATTGAAAAGGGAATGCTTCAGGTATTCATTAAACATACTTCGGCAAGTTTGACCATTAATGAGAATGCAGACCCAACGGTTCGAATTGATTTTGAAAGTCATTTGAATACAATGGTGCCTGAAAATGCGCCATATTATATACATACCTATGAAGGCCCCGATGATATGCCTGCGCATATCAAGGCTTCGCTAATGGGGGCGTCTGTGCAAATACCAATTACCAATGGCAGCCTGAATTTAGGGATATGGCAGGGTATATATCTCTGTGAGCATCGCAATAATGCTTCGGGAAGAGACTTGGTCATTTCTGCTTTTGGGGTTTGAAAATCGAGTTAAAGATACCCATGATGAATTTTAAATTACTTTTTCTCTAATTGAAAGTGTAAAAACTGTACTTCTTCCTTTAAATGAAGAATCTGGTTTTCATATTGTCGCTTTAATTCTTCAGGAAAGTGGTTATTGATATCGTTGAATTTTCCTGATTGCGAACAATTATGAAAAATTAGGCTACCATAAACGAAATAAGTGGGCCATAACATATAGTGAGTTCAAAACAAGGTTTCTCTTTAAAATCACGGCAAAAACCTTAGTTCTATTGATAAACAAATTTCTTTACT
>JASFYU010000104.1:0-50326 GCA_045046905.1 Flavobacteriaceae bacterium
TTGCTAATTGCTAATTGCTAATTGCTAATTGCTAATTGCTAATTGCTAATTGCTAATTGCTAATTGTTCACCGCTTGCCCAGTTCAATAATTTCCAAGTTTTTAATATCTTCTCCATCGATGACAAAACGCAACATGGTTCGTATTTGATGAAAGCCATATTTGCCACAGGCCCCCGGGTTCATATGTAAGACCCCTAGTTTTTTATCCCACATGACCTTTAGAATATGAGAGTGACCACTGATAAAAAGTTTGGGCGGTTTTTGTTTGATTAGCTCGCGTGTTCTGCCATTATATTTCGGCGGATAACCCCCGATATGGGTCATAAAAACATCGACGCCTTCACAAAAAAATCGATTGTTCAGGGGAAATTCCTTTTGAATGATATAATCGTCGATATTACCGTGCACCGCTCGAATAGGTTTACTTTTCTCTAAGGTATCTGTTACCGCCAAAGTGCCGATATCGCCTGCATGCCAAATTTCATCGGCTTGATCGGCGTATTTAAGAATAGCGGCGTCTATATGTGAATGGGTGTCGGAAAGAAGCAATATTTTGGTCATTTTTAGGTATTGGGGCTATTTTTTCAGCAATGAACATGTTGGATTATGTGAATATGAGTAAAGTATCAAGTATCAAGAGTCAAAGGTCAAAAGTCAAGTATCACCTATCGACCCATATAACTTCAGTACCTTTGCCGCTCACAAAACTAGCGTATTCAAGTGAGATATTTTATTCGGTTTTCATACTTCGGAAAAGGGTACCATGGCTGGCAAAACCAGCCGAATGCTATTACGGTGCAAGAGGTTCTTGAGGCGGCACTTTCGACCCTTTTAAAAAAGCCTATGGCTTTGATGGGTGCTGGTAGAACCGATACCGGAGTGCATGCCCAGCAAATGTTTGCCCATTTTGATATTGATGGCATAGCTGATGTTATTGATTTAGTATACCGTCTAAACTCTTTGTTGCCTGATGACATAGCTGTACAGCATATTTTTAAGGTGCCCCATGATGCTCATGCCCGTTTTGATGCTGTGGAGCGCACCTATGAATATTGGGTGTGTCAAGAGAAGAATCCGTTTTTGAGCGATGCCGCTCATTATATAAAGTATTCTCTTGATTTCGAAAAAATGAACCAGGCTGCTGAACTTTTATTGCAACAGCATGATTTTGAATGTTTTTCCAAAACACATACTGATGTCAAGACCTATTTATGTGATATTAGAAAGGCAGTTTGGTTAAAAAGGGAGGGCAAAATAGTCTTTACCATTACAGCAGACCGCTTTCTTCGTAATATGGTACGTGCCATCGTAGGAACGCTTTTAGAAGTGGGCAAGGGTAAAAGAAATTTGGACGATGTTAAGACTATCCTAAAAAGCGGGGATAGGGGTAAAGCTGGCCCATCAGTGCCTGCAAAAGGCTTATATTTGACCAAGGTTAGCTATCCTAATACCATTATACAAGCGCATGAGTAAAGATTCAGGTAAGGCATTTGATATAGGCTTGTTCAAGCGCTTAATGGCACATACCAAACCTTATAAGATTACCTTTTATGGTGTTGCATTGGCAGCCATACTGCTATCAGTCTTTGCCGTATTGACCCCCGTATTACTTCGTGAGATTATCAATGGTGCCATCAAAAATGGTGATGAGGAGAGATTGTTATTTCTTACCTTATCTATGCTGGGGGTGTTATTGGGGCAGGTCATTTGTCAATTGTACTTTAATTACTACGCCAATTGGTTGGGAGAATCGGTAATAAAAGACGTTCGTGTCAATCTATTTCAACATATGATGGGCTTTCGAATGAAGTATTTCGACAATTCTTCTCTTGGAGTTTTGGTTACGCGAGCCGTTGCCGATATGCAGCGTATCGGTGAAATTTTCAGTCAAGGTTTTTTTGTGATTGTGGCCGATTTATTAAAAATGTTGATTGCGGCACTTGTAATGTTAATCATTAACTGGCGATTGGCATTGATGGTTTTTGCTGTTCTACCGGCAATATTATATGCAACACGATTGTTTCAAAAAGCCATGAAAGTAGCTTTTATTGAGGTTAGGGCACAGGTCTCTAGTTTAAATTCTTTTGTGCAGGAGCGCATTGTGGGAATGAAAATCGTACAATTGTTCACTAGGGAAAAAATTGAAAAGGAAAAATTCAGAAAAATTAATGAGAAGCACCAAGATGCATGGTTAAAGACGGTTTGGTATAATTCTATATTTTTTCCGATTGCTGAAATAGTCTCCTCACTTGCGATAGGATTGATCGTTTGGTATGGGGGGCTCCAAAATGTAGCTAATCTAGAAAGTCAGGAGTTCGGAACCATATTCGCTTTTATACTGCTTATTGATATGTTGTTTAGGCCGCTAAGACAAATAGCAGATAAGTTCAATACCTTGCAAATGGGCATGGTGGCTGCAAATAGGGTCTTTAAAATCTTGGATACCCATAGTAATATACAAGATGTGGGTAGTGTAGAAAAGGATGATGTACGTGGCGATATTACCTTCTCGAACGTGCGTTTCGGATATTTGGAGGATGAGGAAGTACTTCACGGAATCTCTTTTGACATAAAGGCGGGTGAAACCATTGCCATCGTTGGTGCTACCGGTGCCGGAAAATCTACCATCATCAATTTGTTAAATCGGTTTTATGAAATAAATTCAGGAGTCATTTTGGTAGATGGTATTGATATTAAGGAGTTCAAACTCTCTTCACTACGTTCACAAATAGCGGTGGTATTACAAGATGTTTTTCTTTTTGCGGATACCATTGTCCATAATATTTCTTTAAAAGACCCTTCGATTACCCTAGAAGTCATAAAGGATGCGGCCAAGCAAATCGGAGTCGATGAGTTTATCAGCAGCCTACCTGAAGGGTATTTATACAATGTTAAGGAACGGGGAGCTATGCTCTCTAGCGGTCAACGACAGCTGATAGCTTTTTTAAGGGCTTATGTGAGTAACCCAAGTATTTTGGTGTTGGATGAGGCCACCTCTTCGGTCGATACCTATACCGAGCAATTGATACAACGGGCCACTGATAAGATTACTGAAAAGCGTACCTCTATTATCATTGCCCATCGGTTGGCCACCATTAAAAAAGCGGATAGAATTTTGGTTATGGATGCAGGTAAAATCGTCGAAATGGGAACACATAAAGAGTTGTTGACCAAAGGGGGGTACTATAGCAAGCTTTATCAAGCCCAGTTCTTGTCAGAGGAAGTAGCCTAATTTTCTTTATGGATTAAGCAAGGGCCTATTTAGGTCGCGAAGACTTGTTTCGAATACAAAAGATTTTTCTTTTAAGGTCTAGTGGAGCTATAAAACCCAAAAGTAACTTGCTATATAAGGTCTTCCTTGAGTATACCTTCCAAGTTTGATAAATCTTTATAAAGTACAAATTCACCGTCCTTGATATATGCAATATTACCGGTTTCTTCACTGACCACCAATGCCAAGGCATCTGTTTTGTCGGTAATTCCCACCGCTGCCCTATGGCGAAGTCCAAAACGCAACGGAATATTACGATTGCTCGATACCGGTAAAATTACCCGTGTCGCAACAATATGATTGTCTTCGATAACGGCCGCCCCGTCATGTAAAGGACTGTTCTTATAAAAAATACTTTCCAAAATAGGTTGATTTACCTCGATATTCATATCATCGCCCGTAGATTTGACAAAATCTAATGAATTATTACGTTTCAGTATAATAATGGCTCCCGTTTTGGTAGACGCCATTCTCTCACAAGCCTTTAAAATAGCATCGATATCCATATCGCTTGAAAGGCTTTCTTGTTTCAGGAATTTGAAGTGTTTTAAGAATTTACGTTTATTGGCGAAGTTGGTAGATCCAATCATCAAAAGAAATTTGCGTATCTCTTGCTGAAATACGATAATCAGGGCAATGAGTCCTACTTGCATGAATCCGCCGACCATACTGCTAATCATCTTCATATCTAGGAGTTCGGTGAGTTTCCAAAATCCCCAGACAATGACAATGCCAATAAAGATGTTTATAGCTACTGAACCACGAACCAACTTGTATATATAATAGAGCAGTACGGCGACCAAGATAATATCGATAATATCGGTAATCTTGAAATCTATAAAATTCAAAAAATCCAATGGGCGGCAGTTTTTGTAAAATTAGAAAAAAATAGTGAACAAAAAACAGAAGGTTTATGCTATTGTATACTTTGACCTGCTCGTAGGTCATCCTGTATAGCATTGAAGATAGTTTATGCTATTCTTTGAATAGGCGTTTCTAAGCGGTTGTTTTGGTCAGTTGGCCGTGAAGTTTAACACATTCAATGGCTTCTCTTACATCGTGGGTTCTCAAAATACCTGCTCCCTTCGAAAGGGCTATCATATGTAAGGCTGTAGTGCCGTTAAGAGCCCTGTCGGCGGAGCTTCCTAGCGTTTTATAAATCATAGATTTTCGGCTCAAACCCACAAGTATAGGTATGTTAAGGCATTTGAATAGAGCTAGTTTTTGTAATAGTTCGTAATTCTGTTCCAAGGTCTTGGCAAAACCAAAACCCGGGTCAATAATAATATCATTAATTCCTAGAGCTCTTGCGGTAGCCAGTTTTTCTGAAAAATAGTAAAGAATATCGCCTAGCAGATTTTTATAGTGCGTTTGTTGTTGCATGGTACTCGGATTGCCTTTCATATGCATCATAATGTAGGGTGCCTTACATTTGGCAATGGTTCGCAACATATTTTCATCTAATGATCCGCCAGAAATATCGTTGATTATAGTGGCTCCAGATTCAAGACATTCTTGGGCTATTTCAGCACGAAAAGTATCGATAGACAAACGTATATCAGGAAATTTTTCTAGGAGTAAATGTACAATCGGAACAATTCGCTTCAGTTCATCTGATTTGGAAATAGGGTCGGCCCCAGGCCTTGAACTATATGCCCCTACATCGATAAAGGTAGCCCCTTCGTCAAGCATTTTTTCAACCTGAGTCAAAATACTTTTTTCATCCTTATATTTTCCACCATCATAAAAAGAATCAGGAGTGATATTCAAGATTCCCATTACTTTAGGAGTGGTCAAATCGATGAGGTTTCCTTTGCAATTTATGGTCATAAGGGGTTCTAGAGGTTGATATATTGTATTTTGATGGCGAAGTTTAAAGTGTGAACTTTGACGTTTCCGAAATTTTAAGCGAAATTTACGCAAATTAGAAAATATACATGCAGCATACTTCGGAACAATACGATGCGATTATTAAAACCTGTCGCAATCTATTTGAAAAAAAGATGAAAGATTACGGTAGTGCATGGCGTATTTTGAGACTTCCTTCTTTGACCGATCAGATTTTTATCAAGGCACAACGCATTCGTGGCTTGCAGGAAAATGAGGTTCAAAAGATTGCTGAAGGCGAACGTTCCGAATTTATAGGAATCATCAACTATGCTATAATGGCCTTGATTCAATTAGAATTGGGCGTGGTCGAACAACCTGACCTTACTGTCAAGGAGGCCCTAATTCTATTTGATAAACACAGTGAAGAAACCAAGGTGTTGATGCAAGATAAAAACCATGACTATGGCGAGGCGTGGCGTGATATGCGAGTGAGTTCCTTGACTGATTTGATTTTACAGAAGCTATTGCGCGTAAAAAAAATCGAGGACAATGAGGGGCGGACTTTGGTAAGCGAAGGAATAGATGCCAATTATCAAGATATGGTGAATTATGCCATATTTGCGCTCATACATTTGAGTGAAGGTGGTAGGTCTAAAATTCCGAACACCAAATAGCTTGTAGATGACTAGGCAGTGTGGTCTGAGTCAAGATAGTAGGCTATATGTATTTTTTTGATTTGGGCACTTTTAATTTGCAATTTAAAACATATATGAAATATATCGTAAACATCAGTAGAATTCTCGTGGGTGTTTTATTCATCATTAGCGGATTTATCAAACTCAATGACCCCGTAGGTTTTTCTTTTAAGTTGGAAGAATATTTTAGTCAAGGCGTATTGGATCTACCTTGGTTAATGCCATATGCTTTGGCGATTTCTATTCTCATGGTCATATTTGAAGTGCTATTGGGGGTGATGTTGTTGGTAGGTTTTCGAATAACATTCACCTTGTGGAGTCTTTTGCTCATGATTATCTTTTTCACTTTTCTTACATTTTATTCCGCTTATTTTAATAAGGTGACCGATTGTGGCTGTTTTGGTGACGCCATAAAATTAACACCATGGGAGTCATTTACAAAAGATATTATTCTTCTTGTGCTGGTCATTGTTTTATTTGTCGGTAGAAAATTTATCAAGTCCATCTTTGGGTCCAATACCAAACGGATCATTACATTGGTTGCGCTGGTTCTATGTATTGTTTATGCTAATTATGTATTGAACCATCTTCCGGTAATAGATTTTAGACCGTATAAAATCGGCGCTAATATCGAGGAGGGTATGGGCGTTCCTGAAAATGCTCCCAAGGCTATTTATGAATATGCCTGGAAGTTCAAAACAAACGGAGAGGAAAAAATAATAACGACTTATGGTGATTACCCATCTGTTGATGGGGAGTTTATTGATGTGGAGACCACAGAAATACAAAAGGGCTACGAACCACCGATTCATGATTTTACCATAGAACAAAATGGAGAAGATTTTGCGGCATCTTTATTACATGAACCAAAATTGGTTATGGTGATTGCCTATGACCTTAGGAAAAGTAATCTAGGGGAGTTCACTGAGATTAAAGAGCTTGTCGACAAGGCATTAAAACATGGGTATAAGGTCATTGGCATGTCAGCATCGGGCCCCAAACAAACGGAGAAGCTTATCAAGGATTATAAGCTTGATTTTGAATTCTATTTTGCCGATGAGACTGCATTGAAGACCATCGTACGCTCCAATCCTGGAGTTTTGGTTTTGGAGAGCGGGACTATTATAGAGAAAGTGCATTATAATGATTTGGATGCCTTGAGTTTTGATTAATTGATTATGAGGTGCAAAGCGGTACTCTTTACGTCTTTTCTTTTTTTTGTTGCGAGATGTTCTCAAGAACATTCTTTTTTAAGATCGGCTATAGAGGATACGTTTACTGGTGTAGATGGAGATACGCTTACTTTTAAATCGATATTAAAAAGCAATAAAGCTTGTTCCTGATCGATATATGGGGCCTTATGATATAAGGATTGTATAGTGAGAATGCCGACCATTAAAAAATTGACTCAAGAATATCTTGAAATGTCCTTTGTATATATTTCTTTGGACAGGAGGGGAAAGCCTTGGAAAAGAAGGCATGGAAAAATATAATTTTAAAAGCGGGCAACATTTTTGAGCTTCGAAAGAATCGAGAGTCAGAGCTGTTCACATCGATTGACCTTGATTGGGTGCTCAGATATATGGCATTGGATAAAAATGGAAACATAAAATTGTTCAAGGCCGCTGAAATAAACGATGACAACATAGTAAAACAAATTAACCAAAAGAAATATGAGAAGTAAAATTGTAGCTGGAAATTGGAAAATGAACAAAACCTTATCGGAGACAGAAGCCTTGATAGTTGAACTTTCGGGGAAACTCCCCGATACCGATGCTGAGGTCATGGTGGCGCCTACATATGTGAATCTGGTAGGAGCTGTACGCGAGTTGAAAGGATCATCAATAGAAGTAATAGCCCAGAATATGCATTTTGCGGAAAACGGAGCCTTCACTGGGGAGATTTCTGCAGATATGCTATTGGACATTGATATTAAGACCGTAATAATTGGTCACTCGGAAAGACGCGCCCTTTTCGGCGAAACCGATGAAATTCTAGCAAAGAAGGTCAAGACTGCACTGGGTAAAAATTTACGTATCATGTTCTGTTTTGGTGAAGAGTTGCAGGATCGTAAATCAGGCAATCACTTTAATGTGGTCGAAAGTCAGTTGAAAAATGCATTGCTATCTTTGGATGCGAGTGCTTGGAGCAGTATTGTATTAGCCTATGAGCCTGTTTGGGCTATAGGAACGGGTGAGACCGCTTCACCTGAACAAGCGCAGGAAATGCACGCCTTTATTCGCAAGACCATTCTAGACGCCTATGATGCATCAATTGCTGAAAATGTATCAATTTTATATGGTGGAAGCGTAAAGCCTGGTAATGCCGAAGAAATTTTTTCTAAACCCGATGTAGATGGCGGGCTTATTGGCGGAGCAGCCTTAGTAGCTGATGATTTTATTGCCATCATAAAAGCCCTATAATTATAGATGCGATAAGTGGTAACAGGCTGTCTGAAATTTTTTTATACCTCTGCTCCGATGACGAGTAAACTGTAATTTAAAAATGGCATAGCATAGATTATTTCACTTTATTCGTTTTTAATCCCTGCTCTCAACAAGTTGAACGCAGGGGTTTTGATGAACGCCGCTACACAAAAGTTAACATTTCTTCATGTCTGAAACTAGTTATATAGAATACAGCTTTAAAATAAACCCGCTGCAACCTGCATCTGATATATTGATTGCCGAACTCGGCGAAGTAGGGTTTGAGAGTTTTGTAGAAAATGAAGAAGGGGTACTTGCCTACATTCAAAAACAGGATTGGGACAATGCTATTCTGAATGAGATACAAATTTTGAACAATCCAAGATTTGAAATCGAAATCACGTATGACCTTAAAGAAATCGAACAAGAGAACTGGAATATCACCTGGGAGCGCAATTTTAATCAAATACAAATAGGAGATCAGTGCGTGGTAAGGGCACCTTTTCACAAAAAACCGGCTGTTGATTTTGATATTGTTATAGAGCCAAAGATGAGTTTTGGAACGGGTCATCATGAGACTACGTTTATGATGCTACAGTTTATTTTAGAGACTGATTTTCAGGAAAAATCGGTTTTGGACATGGGAAGCGGGACTGGAGTTTTAGCCATATTGGCGGCAATGAAAGGGGCAGGTTCAGTTGACGCTATCGATATAGATAACTGGTGTTACCTGAATGCCAGCGAAAATGTGGAGCGTAACAATTGCAAGGACATTAGGGTGTATGAAGGTGATTCGAGTTTGCTAAAAGGGCGTAGCTATGATATTATTCTAGCGAATATCAATAGAAATATTTTGTTGAAAGACATTCCCGAGTATGCAAAGAGCTTGAACAAACAGGGCGTACTTTTTCTCAGTGGTTTTTATGCAGAGGACATCTCTATGATAACAGAAAAATGTAAGGAGGAAGGTTTGAAATTTGAAAAAAATAACGAAAATAACAATTGGGTTGCCGTAAAATATGTATTTTAGAGTGTGCATTATCAGATTTAAAACCAGAAATGATGAGTACCAGAGAACAAGTATCGGAAGAAGTGCTTTTGGAAGAAGAGTTAGTAGCTGAAAATGAAATTGTACTTTTTAATGATGAGGTGAATACTTTTGAGCATGTCATCGAAACCTTGATAGCGGTTTGTGAGCATACTGCCGAACAGGCCGAACAATGTTCATTAATTGTACACCACAACGGAAAATGTACCGTTAAAACAGGAGCGTATACTGATTTGGAACCCCGCTGTACTAGATTGCTTCAAGCAGGACTAAGTGCCGAAATCATTTAGCGGAAGATTGTCGATATTATAATACCCACCCCTATTTTCTTTTTGTTCCAATGATTGGCCAATGATTAAATGCGCAACATTGACCATATTCCTCAGTTCACAGAGGGTGGTGGTCACTCTTGCTTTTTTATAGAGGTCTTCGACCTCTATATAGATCAGATTCAGTTGGTCTATTGCCTTTGTTAAACGATTATTGCTTCTCACAATGCCCACATAATCGCGCATTAGGGCTTGTAATAGTTTAAGGTTGTGCTGTATTAAAATAGTTTCTTGGGTGGTATAGGTTCCTTGGTGGTTCCACTCAGGAACGGTATGTGACATGGGTTTTGATATATTTTGACTAAGGTATTTGAAAATATTATGAGCATAAACCAAAGCCTCTAATAAGGAGTTTGATGCCAATCTATTGGCTCCATGCAGTCCTGTTCTACTGCATTCGCCACAGGCAAACAAATTGTTGATCGATGTTTTTCCGTCTGTATCTACCACGATACCACCACAGAGGTAGTGCGATGCGGGTACAACAGGAATCCAGTCTGTTTCAAGATGTATATGGCGAGTAGCGCATTTTTCATAAATGTTCGGGAAATGATTTTTGAAGGCAACCATATCAAGATGCGTGCAGTCGAGAAAAACATGAGTGTCCCCGGTTTTTTTTAATTCGTCTTCAATACTTTGCGATACAATATCTCTTGAAGCCAATTCGGCCCTTTTATCATAATCAGGCATAAACCTATGTCCGTTTTTAGTACGTAAATAGGCCCCGAAACCTCTGACGGCCTCTGAGATTAAAAAAGAAGAACCGATTTCGGTATTGTACATGGCGGTAGGGTGAAACTGAATGAACTGCATATCCATAATCTGTGCCTTTGCCCTATAGGCCATGGCAATACCGTCTCCGGTGGCAATGATAGGGTTGGTCGTATGCCCATATACATGGCCCATGCCGCCTGATGCCAATAAGGTGCTTTCTGCGCGAATGGCCAGTATGTCTCCTTTTTTTTGGTCCAAGACATAGGCGCCATAGCAGGATATTTTTTTGGGATCCGAACTTTTTAAATGGTGCTCGGTAATCAAGTCTATGGCAAAATGGTGGGTTAAAAGGGTGATATTGGCGAGTTCGTGAATCCGTTGCAATAAAGCTCTTTCTATTTCTTGACCCGTGATATCTTTATGATGTACCACCCTATATTCGGAATGCCCCCCTTCTTTTCCAAGATCAAACCTGCCCTGAGAATCTAAGTCAAAGTTCGCTCCCCATCGTATGAGTTCTTGAAGTTGTTCAGGACCTTCTTTTATGACCATTTCTACGATTGCCTTGTCACATAGTCCGTCGCCTGCAATCAAGGTGTCTTGAATGTGCTTTTGAAAAGAGTCTCCCTCCTCATGATTCAACACCACGGCTACGCCTCCTTGGGCGTATTTAGTGCTCGATTCGTCTTCATTCCTTTTGGTGACGATGACCAGACTCTTATCAGGAAATTTTTCGGCTATTTTAACGGCAAAGGTTAGTCCTGCAATACCAGAGCCTATCACTAAAAAGTTGGTCGATTTCATAAGGGAATCAAGATAAGGCCAGCATACGCTTTATAGGAATCAAGGCTTTTTCTCTAATAGCTTTGGGTACGTCAACACTAGGGTTTTCGGTACGTAGGCAATCATATAGTTTTTGTAGTGTATTCACCTTCATATAACCGCATTCACTACAGGCACAAGTGGTATCTTCTTCAACAGGGGCCGGTATCAATTCGGTACCCGGTACTTCTTGTTTCATCTTGTGTAGAATACCCATTTCTGTGGCCACGATGAATTTTTTTTCAGGATGTTCTTTTACATACTCTATCATACCCGAGGTAGACCCAATATAGGTAGCCGTTTTTAGTATGTGCTCTTCAGATTCGGGATGTGCGATGATTACTGCATCGGGATGTTTTTGATGAAGGGCCAGCAATTTATCGATACTAAAAGCTTCATGTACGATGCAACTGCCATCCCAGAGCACCATATCCCTTCCTGTTTCTTTTATGATATACTTTCCCAGATTCCTATCAGGAGCGAAGATAATGGGTCTGTCTTTTGGTACTGATGCCACAATCTTCAGGGCATTGGAAGAGGTACAGACGATATCGGTCATCGCCTTTACGGCCGCACTACAGTTTACATAGGTAATTACCGTATGGTCGGGGTGCGCTTTTATAAATGCCGCAAATGCCTCAGGTGGGCAAGAATCTGCCAAGGAGCATCCTGCATCTAAATCAGGTAGCAGAACTGTTTTTTCAGGACTTAGTATCTTGGCCGTTTCCGCCATAAAATAAACCCCGGCAAATACGATGATATCTGCATCGGTTTCTGCCGCCTTTTGAGACAGCCCTAAACTGTCACCTACATAATCGGCTATTTCTTGTATTTCAGGACGTTGGTAATAATGCGCTAAAATAATAGCGTTCTTTTCTTTTTTTAAGCCTGCTATTTTCTCTTTTAGGTTCATTTTATACCAATTTAACTATAAACTACCTTATATAAACTCGTTCAAAGCAACTTCCCGTCCAATGCTACATTTTATAATAAATAGGTATTAGAGCGGAAGGTGTTTTTTGCAAAAATAGGCTTAGTGCATGGAAAACAAAACGATTTGGACCATATTTTTTTGGGTTCCAAGGGTATTTGTGTATAAAGCTGAGTTGTGCCCTTGGTAGTATACCTACTTGTAAATCATAAAGTATCTTTTATGTGTTCAGCTTGTATAGCTCTTCTAATGGGGTAGTCTGTTTTTTAGGAGTCCGTATACAAAGGTTCCCAGTAGTGCAGCCGCAATTACGATTAGCATACTAAAAACCCCTGAACCCAATAGAATATACATGGGGCCAGGACATGCGCCGGCCAGAGCCCATCCAAGTCCAAAAATGGTGCCCCCTAAAATATAGCGGGTAAACCCCTGATCTTTTAGGGGAACATTGATTTTCTCTCCCTCAATATTGTTGATTTTCATTTTTTTAAAGAACAAAAGAAGCAAGGCGCCCAGGATAACGGCGGATCCGATAATGCCGTACATATGGAACGACTGAAATTTGAACATCTCGAAAATACGGTACCAGGACACGGCCTCGGATTTTACCAAAACAATTCCGAAAAATATGCCGACTACTAAAAATTTTAAGAATTTCATACGCTAAAAATTAAGGGAAATAATAGATGGGTCATTATTAAGCCGCCGACAAAGAACCCGATTACGGCGATTAGTGAGGGCAGTTGTAGGTTGCTTAGCCCGGTAATAGCATGCCCCGAAGTGCACCCTGAGGCATAGCGGGTTCCGAAACCTACTAAAAACCCGGCAATAACTAAAAGTGATAGGCCTTTTAAGGTCAGAATAGCATCCCAACTATATATTTCGGCAGGTAACAGGGTCTGACCAGCCTTATCGAATCCTAGTTGGTCTAAATCAGATATCGTTTCTGGGTTTAAGGTCATTACAGAGCCATCAGATAAAAATGTAACCGCAATGAAGCCGCCGATAATAGCACCTAATACCACGGTTAAGTTCCAGCGTTGGTCCTTCCAATCTTCCTTAAAAAAATCAGCATATTTTCCGGCACCTCCAATACTACAAAGTGTTTTAAGGTTCGATGACATGCCGAAAGTCTTCCCGAAATAGATTAATAAGAGCATTATAAAGCTAATCAAGGGGCCCGAAACATACCATGGCCAGGGTTGCAAAATGAAATTCATGTTCTAAAATTTTTACGAATATAAAATTTATTCACAGATTGTAGGTTTAATTCACTCCGGAGTACTCGAGATTGCCTCGAAATAAAAAATGTTCTCGAAAGCATAGCTCGTACCTTTGGGTCGATTTTGTTGATTTTCCGGTCTGATTGATAAAGATTGTTGTTTCTTCTTCTGATGGGTATGACCAGTTTACGAAAAAGTAGGCAGCGAGGGTTTTCGTGACTTTAAACCTGAGTTCGACCTAAGATTTGAAATGGAAAATTTTAAGGAATATCGAGATATTTCAAAAGGTTTACATGATAAGATTGCCTTTTATCTGTATTTGCTTCGGATTTGATGATTTTTTTCCAATTCTCGCCAAATTTCATCAAATTAACTCCTTAGTCTTTCTAAAATTCAGTTTCGAATTGAATAAAAAAGCATCTAAACTGTAAACAAATCTATAGGTCGAACTCAGGTCTTTAAGAAGAACGGTTTAGAATCCGGTTCTTTACATCCTTAATAAAGCTTCTGCCAATGGTATATCGAATGCCATCTATTTCTAAACTGTTGCCCTCGACCACATTAACCTTATCTACGGCAACAGTGAAGGAGCGATGTATTCTAATGAAATTATTGGAAGGCAGTTCTTCGGTAAAACTTCCTAAGGTCTTATGAATAATAAATTTTGCGCTAAGTGTTTTTATTCGGATATAATCCTTCAGGCTTTCAACCACAATAATTTCATCTAGGTATATTTTTTGCAGTTTCTTCTTGTCCACTTTTACGAATATATGGGGTTTTTCCTGCTGCTCTCTCTGCTGATTGTTTGCCATTTTTTTTAGCCTTATAACTCGGTTGACCGATTTTAGGAACCTTGGAAAAGGTATGGGTTTGATCAGATAGTCGATAGCCTCGAGTTCAAAACTTTTAAGGGCATATTCCTCATGTGCAGTGGTGATGATTACCATGGGTTTGACCTGTAGACTTTCTAAGAAATCAAAGCCGTCTAGGATGGGCATATTAATATCGAGAAATATAATATCTACCTCATTGGACTGTAAAAAAGAAGAGGCGTCGAGCGCATTTGAGAACGTTTCGATTAAACGAAGCTCATTTATTTTTTCGATATAGTTTTTTAGCACCTTTATAGCTAAAGGCTCATCATCAATTACAATAACGTTTAATCGCATTATACCTTTAGTTTTAAATCAATATGAAATTTATTTTCCTTTTCAAAAATGTCAAGTTCGTAATCATTTTTGTCATACCCCAATTCTAATCTTTTTTTAACATTGGACAAGCCGATGCCTCCACTGCGAGTGGGGATACTACTCTTTATGTCTTTTTCAGGAATGGTATTAGATACTTTAAAGAATAAAAAAGAACCTTCTACATGAATATCAATGACGATTAACATTTCACCAATATTTTTGTTGGCCCCATGTTTAAAGCAGTTTTCAATAAATGGAATGAGTAGCATAGGAGCTATTTTTTTGTTCTCTAAATCACCAGATACGCTTATCTCTACGTTGAGTGAATCATCAAAGCGTATACGTTCAAGGTCAATATAGTTTTGAATACAGTCTACTTCGCTTCTCAAATCTTGTTTTGGGCGCCTGGTAGCATATAAAAGATACCGCATTAATTCAGAAAGTTTTAAAATCACTTCGGGGGCCTTATCTGACTTTTCAAGGGTAAGGGCATAAATATTGTTCAAGGTATTAAAGAAAAAATGTGGCGAGACCTGAGATCGTAGAAACCGTAGTTCGGTATTCAATTGTCTCTTTTCAAGATCATGCAATTTGCTATGCTCGCTCAACCAATCGATAGTAACTTTAATTGCAGTAGTAAAAGAAGCGACATAAAGCTCGCCTAACATCGTAACAATGGCATAATTGAGCGTTATGTCATTCACTACTTCGATGTATTCAGGCATGACATTCGTGCTGATAAGATAGTAGGTAAGGTTAAACTTTATCAGGAGCACTATAAATAATGATGCAAGAACGGCAAAGGTATACGCAACATATTTTCGAGTATAGACAAATTTTGGCATTAAATAATACACATTGAAATACGCCAAGGCCATGTGTATAGGAAAGCCTAATAAGTTTGTTTTTAGGGAGTATATGAAATCATCATGAACACTACCCCATCGTAAGGTGTTAAAAGCGAAATAGATAAGCCAAAAAACGAGATGGTGTTTGTAATTAATCTCATAATTTTTTAAGGGCTTGCCATTTATGCTGCCATTTAATTGATTATCAGGCTCCATCTCAGGTGAATTGTTCAATAATTGAGTTTTATTGATGTTCGGCATTCCTACAAAGTCGTTGGTCTAAAATTATTCAAGACATTGTAAAAATTGTCAATATTTATAATCAGACTATAGTTCAATGAATTTATGAATTGGAATCAAAAAACAATACTACTTTACACTTTTTAAGTGGTTTAAGATATGTATTTTTTATAAAAGTACTCTAAAAATGACAAGATTTGGCTTTTTATGCCTCTGGGTATTCCCTTTGATGTTTTTGTCTTGCGATAAGGAAATTAAGGAAAAGACCTTTGAAAATAAATTGTCGTATGTAGATCCATTTATTGGTACAGGGGGTCATTGTCACACTTATCCTGGGGCTACCGCACCTTTTGGAAACGTACAGCCAAGTCCTGATAATGGTATATCTGGTTGGGATTGGTGCTCAGGATACCATAGTACAGATTCTATTATCTCAGGCTTTGGTCAATTGCATTTGAGCGGTACCGGTATCGATGATCTTAGTGATGTTTTGTTGATGCCTACCAGTACTGAGGTGAACCTATCGCTATTTGGAACCGAAAGGAGTACTCTGCCCTACACTTCAAAATTTTCTCACGATAAGGAAGAGGCTTCTCCTGGATATTACAAAGTATATTTAAAAGACCCGAAAATAGAGGTAGAGCTTACCGCGAATGAGTACGTGGCATTTCATAGGTATAACTTCAAAGAAAAAACCAGCCCTTCTTTTATAGTGGATTTGGGCTACGCCAGAAATTGGGACAGGCTGATAGAGGGTTCTTTGGTAGCGGAGAATGATACCGTTCTATCAGGGTATAGGCATAGCACTGGCTGGGCTAAAAACCAGAAGGTGTTTTTCGTGATTGAAACCTCGCAGCCGATTACCGATTTTAAAATGGTCGCCGATGAAATGGCTTTGAAGAATAGCGATAAAGCCGATGGTGCCAATACCGGAGGTCAGTTCTTTTTCGAAACAGAGACCGCTATGGTCGAGATTAAAATTGCCCTGTCTTCGGTAAGTATCGAAAATGCAAAAGAGAATTTAAAATACCAGGGGGTCGAAGGCTTTGATGCCGTTCAGCGAAAAACTGAAAATAGTTGGAGTGATGTGCTGTCGAGCATCACTATTGAGACCTCGAATGATTCTTTGAAAACTATTTTTTATACCGCACTATACCACACCCAAATAGCTCCGACCCTTTTTAGCGATGTCAATGGTGAGTTCAGGTTGCAGAATGATAGTATCGCCAAAGCCGATGATTTTAAGGTGTATTCTAGCTTGTCACTATGGGATGTTTTTAGGGCCGAAACCCCCTTGTTGAGTATTATAGAACCTCAGATAAACAATGATATGGTACGCTCAATGCTTGCCTATTATGATGAGAGTGGTGTGCTGCCCGTTTGGGTTTTGTCAGGAAATGAAACAGGTACCATGCCAGGCTATCATTCGGTTTCGGTAATTGCAGAAGCTTTTCTGAAAGGTATTCGAAATTATGATGAGGAAAAGGCTTATAGAGCAATGAAAACTACTATGATGGGTGATGTGCGCGGATTGCAAGCCTATAAGAAATTTGGGTATATACCCTACCAAAGTATGGATCAATCAGTTTCGATAAGTCTCGAATTTGCATATAATGATTGGTGCGTTGGGCAGGTTGCCAAGGCAATGGGTAAGGATGACGATTATACTTATTTTAATGAGCGTTCCAAGGCCTATAAGCATTTGTACGACTCAAGTACAGGATTTTTACGTGGAAAATCTTCGAATGGTAAAACGTTTCACGAACCCTTTAATCCGAAATTCGCTAATCATATTGAAGGTACTGACTATACTGAGGGTAATGCCTGGCAACATAGCTGGTACGTATTGCATGATGTTGAAGGCTTAATCGCGCTACATGGGGGCAATGCACCTTTTGCCAAGATGGTTGAACAACTTTTCGAGGAAGGATCTGAACTTATGGGAGAAAATGTATCTCCTGATATTTCTGGCTTGATTGGCCAATATGCCCATGGTAATGAACCAAGCCATCATATTGCCTATATGTTGAACAAGGCGGGTAAACCATGGCGGACACAGTTTTGGGTACGAGAAATTTTGAACACCCAATACACTACCCAAACTGATGGCCTGAGTGGCAATGAGGATTGCGGTCAAATGTCAGCATGGTACGTGATGAGCGCTATGGGTATTTATCCCATGAATCCTGCACCTGGCCAGTATGAAATTGGGAGTCCGTTGTTCTTAAAATCGATGATAAAATTACCAAATGACGAAACTTTTGTAATCTCAGCTCCAAATACCTCTGCTGTTAATATATATGTACAGGGCGTCACCTTGAATGGGCGACCGCTCGATAGAACGTACATTCTTCATCAGGAGTTGATGGCGGGTGGTGTGCTTAAAATCGAAATGGGAAGTAAGCCAAACAAAAGCTGGGGAATATAAACCAAGAAAACCAAAAGATGAATATAATCGATGTGTCTATAATTATACTCTATATAGTGTTAACACTATTTGTGGGTATATGGGTGTCAAAAAAAGCTTCTAAAAACCTGAAATCCTATTTCTTAGGAGGTAATAATATAAAATGGTATTTCTTAGGGCTTAGTAACGGCTCCGGAATGTTCGATGTTTCAGGAACCGCCTGGATGGTGGGTATATTGTTTCTGTACGGGGTGAAGAGTTTTATGTTCATGTGGTTATGGCCTGTTTGGAATCAAATTTTCGTGATGATGTTTCTGGCAGTTTGGATTCGGAAATCCAATATTATGACTGGATCTGAATGGATATTGACGCGTTTTGGCAATGATAGAGCAGGTAGGGCATCACATAGTATAGTCGCTGTTTTCGCCATAGTTTCAGCCGTAGGCTTTATCGCCTACTTTTTTGAGGGTATAGGTAAGTTTTTGACGGTAATACTGCCATGGAATATTCCCTTGGAATTAGGTGGTGTATTGTTATTGAATTCTGAGCAGTCCTATGCGTTGATTATAATAATACTGACTACTATTTATACCATAAAAGGTGGGATGTTTTCCGTAGTTGCCACAGAAGTTTTACAATATATTATCATGGTAATCGCAGGAATATTGGTTGTAGGATATTCCTTTTTCGCCTTTAGTGATGCAGAAATTAATGCCGTAATTACTCCGGAATGGAGAAATATTTTCTTCAGTAATGAATTGGGCCCCCATTGGAGTGCCAAGTTTCAGGCATTTAATGATTTGATAGATTCCGAAGGCTATAAAATGTTCGGTGCCCTCATTGGTATGAGTCTTTTTAAAGGCTTTTTCGCTAGTATAGCAGGCCCTGTTCCGAGTTACGACCTACAGCGTATTTTATCGACAAAATCAGTAAAAGAGGCGGCTTATATGAGTGGTTTTACAAACCTTATTTTGTTCATTCCAAGATATTTATTGATTACGGGTATTGTAGTAATCGGCTTAGTTATTTTGGCTCCTGAAATGGCAGCGGATCCAGCCTTGTCAGGAGCTGATTTAGAAGTGATCTTGCCCAGAGTAATCAATAATCATATTCCCGTTGGTATAAAAGGACTGCTACTTGCTGGCCTTTTGGCGGCATTCATGTCTACGTTTTCGGCCTTCGTAAATTCGGGGCCGGCCTATATAGTAAATGATATTTATAAAAAATATTTCAAACCAGAAGAAACAGATACGCATTATGTAAAAGTAAGTCATATAGCTTCCTTTTTAGTGGTAGGTTTGGGGGTAGCCATGGGCTTTTTTGCAGATTCTATAAATTCACTTACTTTATGGATCACCAGTGCGCTTTATGGCGGGTATGTGGCCTCTAATTTTCTGAAATGGATCTGGTGGCGATTCAATGGCTGGGGATATTTTTGGGGTATGTTATCAGGTTTACTGGTTGCCACTTTTCAATTCGCATTGGATCAGGGTAAAGACAGTTTGGCCGAGGGCACTGTTCTTTATGATCTGGCACATATACACGCTATCTATTTGTTTCCGATAATATTCGGTTTCTCCCTTTTAGGGTCGTTTTTAGGAACATATTTATCTAAACCTACTGAGCTGAAAGTGCTTATGTCTTTTTATAAAGACATACGGCCATGGGGGTGGTGGAAACCCGTTTACCAGCACTTAAAAAATGAAGATGCCTCTTTTGAAAAAAATAATGATTTTTGGAAAGATATGCTCAATAGTTTGATAGGTATTATCTGGCAGTCGAGCATGATTGTAATGCCAATATATTTTGTTATAAGAGATTACCCAAAAGCCCTGATAGCCTTGTTGATATTTGCGGTGACATCGGCAATTTTAAAATATACTTGGTTCGATAAAGTCAAAAAAATACAGAACTAGGAGCTATATAGTATAGCATCATAAAATGAACTCGTCTTGAGCTGTTTCATTCAAGCGATTCGAATAGTTATCGGTAAAAATCATGTGCCAAAATGAAAACTTTTTGAACCGCATAGCAGGGCTGCGAAGTGAGAAAAAGACAAAATATGGATGTGAAAGAAGATTTTGCAAAAATAATTATAATAACTCAAGACGAATTCAAGAGAAGAACCTTAATTATATCACAGTGAAAATGAATACGATACCCTGGCAAGAGAAACCCCATGATAGTAAAGACGTTCTTTGGCGTTATACAGAAAACCCCATAATAGGGCGTTATGACATTCCCACATCGAACAGTATTTTCAACAGTGCCGTAGTGCCATTCGAGGATGGGTTTGCGGGTGTTTTTCGCTGTGATAACAAAGCCGTTCAAATGAATATTCATGCCGGTTTTAGCAAAGATGCGATTCATTGGAATATAGATCATGAACCCATAGTCATGCAGGCCGGAAATACTAATATGATCGATTCGGATTATAAATATGATCCACGGGTTACCTTTATCGAGGACCGTTATTGGATAACATGGTGCAATGGCTATCATGGTCCTACGATTGGAATAGCCTATACCTTTGATTTTAAGGCGTTTTTTCAATGTGAAAATGCCTTTCTTCCCTTTAATAGAAATGGGGTGTTATTTCCAAAAAAGATTAACGGCAAATATGTTATGCTGAGCCGCCCTAGTGATAATGGTCATACCCCTTTCGGAGATATTTACTTGAGTCATAGTCCAGACATGAAATATTGGGGCGAGCACCGCTGCGTAATGAAGGTCACGCCCTTTGAAGACAGTGCATGGCAATGCACCAAAATAGGGGCTGGCTCGGTACCTATATTGACGAGTGACGGTTGGTTGATTTTTTACCACGGCGTGATACATACCTGCAACGGATTTCGATACTCCATAGGCTCCGCCCTGTTAGATGAAAAAGAACCCCATAAAGTCAACTATAGAACTCAGCCCTATTTGATGGCCCCTGCAGAGAATTATGAGCAGGTGGGCGATGTGCCCAATGTTATTTTCCCCTGTGCAGCCCTGCATTCCTTGGAGGAGGACAAATTGGCCCTATATTATGGTGCGGCTGATACAGTTACCGCCTTGGCATTTGGTCGTATTTCAGAAATAATTGCTTTTACAAAGCAAAATAGTCTATAGAAAGATGGAGGAAAAATCTTTAAAACATATAAAAATAGGCAGCTTAGTACTATTCTTACTGTATGTTGGCAGTACGTTTATGGCGGCTCAAGAAGCCCCTAGAAAGTATACTGCCTTGCGAGCAATCGAGGCCTTGCATATTGATGGGAAAGCAGATGAACCCTCTTGGAAAAATGCGGAATGGAGTGCTGATTTTATTGATATTGAAGGTGTTATAAAGCCTAGCTACAAAACCCAGATGAAAATGCTATGGGATGATACCTACCTCTATTTTTTCGCCCACTTAAAAGAACCTCATGTTTGGGGTACTCTAAAGCAAAGAGATACCGTAATCTTTTATAATAACGATTTTGAGATTTTTATTGATTCTGACGGTGATACCCATAATTATATGGAGTTTGAGGTGAACACACTCAATACCGTTTGGGATTTGTTCTTAACCAAACCCTATAGAAACCACGGTAAAGTTCTAAATAGTTGGGATATTCAGGGCTTGAAAACAGCAGTTCATATTGAGGGTACCTTGAATGATCCCAAAGATACGGATACCGGATGGAGTGTTGAGATTGCCATACCATGGGCCGTTATTACCCAAGCAAGCAATACTAAGGCCCTGCCTGAAAATGAATTTTGGCGCATCAACTTTTCTAGAGTCAATTGGCAATATAACCTTAAAGACGGAAGCTATTTTCGTAAACAAGACAAGAACGGAAAATACCTACCCGAATACAACTGGGTATGGTCGCCACAGGGGGTTATTAATATGCACGAACCTGAGCACTGGGGCTATGTGTATTTCTCTACCAAGGAATCGGAGTCTGGTGCTGATTTTGAAATCCCGAAAGATGATTATATCAAATGGTATATGTACGGTCTCTATCGAAAACTATTACAATCAGAAGCTAATTTCGAAACGGTAAAAAAAGAAGTGCTGGCTACTTCAAAAATAATTTTCGGAGAAGAAATAAAGCTTCAGGTCGATATGCATCTAACGGGCTGGTCTATTTTTACAAAAAGCCCTTTTACCAAAAAAACAATGGTCATTAAAGAAGATGGAAAATTTTTAAATTATGAGAAATAGTTTGAGATATTTTACGCTATTGTATTTTGCGGTATTGTTGACGGCTGCGATATCGTGTGCAGAAAAGAAAAAGGAACAAAAAGAGGTTGCGAAAGAAGCTAAAGCCTTTAAATTTTGGACATGGATTACCGCAGATGAAAAAAGGACTGACGATTCTTATGCTGAAGAGTTCGATAAATATGCCAGTAACGGTATTGATGCCCTTTTAATCAATACCTATGCCGACCCAAAACTTTTGACAAGATTGGTGCCAATAGCCAAGAAGGTAGGTCTCGAAGTGCATGCGTGGATGTTTACGGTAAACCGCCCTGGCGATAAGGTAGCAGAACAACATCCTGAGTGGTATGCTGTTAGCCGTGACCTGAAATCATGTTATGATGAACCGCCCTATGTCGATTATTATAAATGGCTTTGCCCCACTAGAGAAGAATCAAGAAACCATATTTTAAGCTTGGTCGAAGGCCTGGCGAAAGTAGATGGCGTCACCAGCGTACATCTTGATTATATTCGATATACCGATATATTTCTTCCTATCAGCCTTCTTCTGGAATATGATTTGGTACAGGATATCGAATTACCGTCTTATGATTTTTGTTATTGTGATGTTTGCGTAGCCGAGTTTGAGAAAATTCATCATAAAAACCCAAGAGATTCTGAAAACCCGGCCATAGATATGGAATGGAAAAATTTTAGATTGAATCGGGTAAAGGCAATTGTAGATGATGCCTATAAAATTGCCCATGCAAATAACAAGATATTGACTACAGCCGTTTTTCCGTATCCAGAAATGGCTGATCATATGGTGCGTCAACGTTGGGATAAATGGGATGTTGATGCCGTATTGCCCATGATATACAATAGTTTTTATAATGAGGAGGTAGACTGGGTTGGTTACGCCACAGGGCAAGGCGTTGCTGATTTGAAGGGCAGAAATATCGAGTTGCATACTGGTATTTATGTTCCAACAATGTCTGCTGAAGATTTAAGTAAGGCAATTGGGTACGCCAAAGATAATGGGGCCGTTGGCGTTTCGTTTTTTGATGGCCCGGCTATCACTGACGAGCAGTGGCAGCTAATCAAAAGTTTTAAATGAACATCAAATGATGAGATATTTAGTTGTGGTAGCAGTCTTTGTTCTCATCGGTTGTAAAGAGGGAGTGAATAAAAGGGCTAGTCTTGAAAGAAGCACTACAACCTCTTTGTTAGATTATGTGAATCCATTAATGGGAACCGATTCTGATTTTAGCCTTTCCAACGGTAATACATATCCGGCGATAGCCACGCCTTGGGCAATGAATTTTTGGACTCCGATGACCTCAAAAATGGGTGATGGGTGGACCTATAAGTACCACGATAAAACAATACGGGGAATCAAACAAACTCATCAACCAAGCCCGTGGATTAATGATTATGCCGCTTTTTCACTGATGGCGGTAACCGGTGATTTAAAATATAAAGAAGAAGAACGGGCTTCCTACTTTTCACATAAGGCCGAAACCGTGAAGCCAGATTATTACAGTGTTTACCTTGCTGATTATGATGTAGTTGCTGAGGTCTCACCAACAGAGCGTGCGGCACATTTTAAATTTACCTTTCCCGAAACCGATCAGGCTTATATACTACTCGATGCATTTTTTAAAGGATCTATGGTGAAAATTTTACCGAAAGAGCGAAAAATAATTGGGTATTGCAGAAATAATAGTGGAGGAGTGCCTGATAATTTTCATAATTATTTTGTAGCCGAGTTCGATACTGATTTTGAATTGACCCATACTTGGGGTGATGAGTGGCAGCTGTTTAAGAATACGACCCAGAACAAAGGCGATCATGTGGGGGCAATCATTGGTTTTAAGACCAAAAGAGGGCAGGCGGTACATGTAAAAGTTGCATCATCTTTTATAAGCCCTGAGCAGGCACAATTGAATTTGAACAGAGAAATAGGTGCTGATAGTTTCACGCAGACTAGAGAAAAGGCAGCCAAAGTCTGGGAAAAAGAATTGAGCCGGATCGAAGTGTCGACTGATAATATCGATCATCTTAGAACATTTTATTCTTGTTTGTATCGGGTGTTATTGTTTCCTCGAAAGTTTTATGAGATAGATCAGCATGATAAAGTAGTACACTATAGCCCTTATAATGGAAAGATTGAGTCTGGATATATGTTTACCGATAATGGGTTTTGGGACACTTTTAGGGCGGTGTTTCCTTTTTTTAATATGATGTATCCTGAATTGAATACTCAGATTATGCAGGGTCTTGCCAATACGTACAAAGAATCGGGTTGGCTACCTGAGTGGGCAAGTCCAGGACATCGTGATTGTATGATCGGTTCAAATTCGGCGTCCATTATTGCCGATGCACATTTAAGTGGGGTGAGTGGTTTTGACAAGGAATTATTATTCGAGGCAGTCATTAAGAACGCTACGGTATCTGAAGGCAGGCCAGTGAATAGTGTGGGTAGGGCAGGAGTAGATTACTACAATGAATTGGGGTATGTTCCCTATGATGTGGGCATCAATGAAAATGCCGCTCGTACCTTAGAATATGCCTATGCCGATTTTACGATTGCCCAGATGGCAAAATCATTAGGAAAAACGGAATTGGCAGATACGTATTACAAGAAATCCTTGAATTATAAAAAATTGTTCGACCCATCTACCAAGTTGATGCGTGGTAAGAATAAAGACGGCCAGTTTCAATCGCCCTTCAATCCTTTGAAATGGGGAGATGCCTTTACCGAGGGTAATAGCCTTCACTATACCTGGTCTGTTTTTCATGATGTGCAAGGGCTGATAAGCCTTATGGGCGGTAAAAAGGAATTTGTAGGTATGCTCGACGGGGTGTTCACTATGCCACCAGCGTATGACGACTCTTATTACGGCTTTACCATTCATGAAATTAGAGAGATGCAGATTATGAATATGGGAAATTATGCTCATGGCAATCAACCTATTCAGCATATGATTTATTTGTACAATTATGCCGAACAAGCATGGAAAGCACAGGAAAAAGTACGAGAGGTGTTGACAAGACTGTATAGTCCAACCCCTGATGGGTACTGTGGTGATGAGGACAATGGGCAAACATCAGCCTGGTATGTGTTTAGTTCTTTGGGCTTTTACCCTGTGGCTCCGGCGACCAATCAATATGTGATAGGAAGTCCGTTATTCGACCAAGTGAAATTACATTTACAAAACGGCAATACATTTGTCATTAATGCAGACGAAAATTCAAAGCATAGTCCATATATTCAAAATGCATCTTTGAACGGCAAGGAATTTGATAAAACATGGATTTCTACCGAAGCGATACAAAAAGGTGGTGAACTGAATTTCACGATGGGCAGTCAACCGAACAAGGGTTGGGGTGTTTCAAATGATGCTGCCCCTTACTCTTTGAGCAATACGAAAATACAGCCATAAATTTTTAAAATTCAAAAATCCGATTAAATGATTCAAAAAATTTTAAGATTGCAGGTTTTCTTATTTTTTGTTGTTTTGGCAAGTTGTGGCCAAAACAACAAAAAAACCTTCTCTGAAAGTGATATCAATCTTATTCCGGCGCCTACAGATTTGCAATTGAATCAAGGTTCGTTTCTTTTTGATTCGGAAACCAAGTTCGTAGTAGGCCATAAGGGGCAAGAAGTAATAGTGCGTCAATTGGCACAAAAATTCATGAATACTACGGGTTGGAATTTAGAAATACTGACTCAAGAACCGGCAAATAATTATGTGAAATTGGTTGTAGATGCGACCTTCGAGGAGGAGGCCTATAGGGTAGAAGTTACAGATGATAAGGTTATTATTCGTGCCAATGGGCCTTCTGGTTTTCTGTACGGCTTGCAGACCATACGGCAGTTGCTTCCCCCACAGATTGAAAGTGAATCATTGGTTGAAAATATACAATGGGAGCTTCCTAATGTTGTAATCAATGATAAACCACGTTTTAAATGGCGCGGTCTTATGTTAGATGTTTCTCGGCATTTTTTTGAGAAAGAATATATTTTAAAGACAATAGACCGCCTTGCGCTTTTGAAGATGAATACGCTGCATTTACATTTGGTCGATGATCAAGGTTGGCGAATAGAGATAAAAAAATATCCAAAACTCACCAAAATAGGAGGATTTAGGGTTGATCAAGAAGAAAAACCATGGAATGCCAGGCCTATGTCTAATAGAGAGGAAGAGGCAAGCTATGGCGGCTTTTATACACAGGAAGATATTAAGGAGATAGTTGCTTATGCCAGCTCGAGAGGGGTTATGGTAGTGCCTGAGATTGAAATGCCAGCGCATGTGATGAGTGCCATTGCTGCCTATCCTGAGTTGGCCTGCTATGAGAAACCAATCATGGTGCCATCAGGTGGCATATGGCCCATAACCGATATTTATTGCGTAGGAAAAGAATCGACATTTGAATTTATAGAAAATGTCTTGACTGAAGTAATGCAACTGTTTCCGTCGACCTATATTCATATTGGTGGTGATGAGGCGACCAAGACCAATTGGAAAACCTGTTCACATTGTAAAAAACGCATGAAAGACGAGGGCCTTGAAAATGCGGAAGCGTTACAGAGTTATTTTATCAGGAGGATAGAGCGTTTTATCAGTGCTCATAATCGAATACTTATCGGTTGGGACGAGATTCTTGAAGGAGGCTTAGCTCCAGGGGCGACCGTAATGAGTTGGAGAGGGGTCAAAGGCGGTTTAGAAGCATCAGAACAAGGGCATGACGTAGTGATGACACCAGGTACACATTGTTATTTTGATCATTATCAGGGCGACCAAGATATGGAGCCGCAGGCATGGGGTGGGTATACTCCTTTGAGTAAGGTTTATGAATTTGATCCGATTGTTGATGCTATGAGTTCAGAACAGGCCAAGCACGTATTGGGCGGGCAGGCGAATTTGTGGTCAGAATTTGTACCCACTACGGCACAATCCGAATATATGATTTTTCCGAGATTGGCGGCATTGGCAGAAACGGTATGGAGTACAAAGGAAAAAAGGAATTGGGATAATTTTTCGCATAGGATTGAGTATTTATTCGAACGCTTTGCCGAAATGGGTATTAACTATGCGAAAAGTAGTTACCAGATTACTGCCGATACAAAGATTAATATGGATACTGGAAAGCTGACGCTAAGCCTGCAGAATGAATTTTCAAAGGCAGATATTAGATATGTGTTAAATGATGGTGATTTGGCAACCGACGGAATTAGGTATAAGAACCCCATACATCTTGAAGAATCAACAATAATTAGATCAGCAATGTTCAAAAATGATACCCTTTTTGGACCCATATTTAAAAAACATATTCGCTACCATAAGGCTACAGGTAAAAAGGTGACCAACAAAAAAGGGTACCATGATAGCTATCAAGGGGCCAAAGAGATGGGTATGGTAAATGTGTTGCGAGGCTCCAAAAATTTTCATGATGGCCAGTGGCAAGCTTGGTTAGATGAAGATATGGAGGTGAGTATTGATCTTGGCGCAGCTATCGATATCGAAAAAGTTAGTGTAGGATCCATGGAAAACCAGGGATCCGGTATATACTACCCTGTTAAAATAGAAATATTATTGTCCTCAGACGGCAAAGCGTTTACGAGTGTTGGCCTCATAGATCGGGCGTTTAAGGTAAATGGTATGTCTGAAATTAAAGATTTTGAGATTGCTTTTGATAAACAATCGGCGCGCTATGTCAAGATAAAAGCGCGTAATTTGGACAGTGTTCGAACAGTTGGTGGCTCTTGGTTGTTTGTTGATGAAATTGTAGTAGAATAAAAAAAATAGTTTAATGAGGAATTGGTCTGTATTGTTTTTTTGTTTTTTTTTGGTGAGATTGTCGGCTCAAAATCGAGTTGTCGATTATGTAAATCCTCTTATTGGAACGTCAAATTTTGGAACAACAAACCCCGGGCCCATTGCGGTGAGGGGCATGGCCAATGTATCGCCTTTTAATGTTGCCGGGCCAAAAAACCTTCCTTTTGAAAAAGATAGTCGTTGGCTGTCAACGCCCTATGTGCATGAGAATACATTCTTGACGGGCTTTAGTCATGTGAATTTGAGTGGTGTCGGTTGTCCTGAATTGGGTGTGATTTTGGCAATGCCCACTACCGGAGAGGTCAATACCAATCATTTGGAATATGGTACTACCTATTCTGATGAGGTTTCTAAGGTTGGTTATTATTCAAATACCTTAGATAAGTATGCTATAAAGGTAGAAGCCACTGCAACTACACGGGTAGGAATTAGCAAATACACTTTTCCCGCAGGTAAATCTAATATTCTTTTGAATCTTGGCTTGGGTTTGACCAATGAACAGGGTGCTTTGATAAAGGTTGTTTCGCCTACTGAAATAGAAGGTGTACGCTCGGTAGGTTCTTTTTGCTACTATAAGCCTGAAGAGGCCTATCCTGTTTATTTTGTTGCTAAATTTTCAAGACCGGCTGATGAATTTGGAGTTTGGAAAAAACCAGTGACCAATGTAGGGGTCGAAGCGCAATGGATGGGCTATAACGGCAAGACAAGGTTGATGAAAGGCTATACCAAAATGGTGGTCGGTGATAGTATAGGTGCTTATATGAGGTATACCTTTGATTCACCAACCCAGATAGAAATGAAAATCGGAGTATCATATGTCAGCATAGCAAATGCCCGTGAAAATTTGGAAAAGGAAACCGCATCAAAAAGTTTTGATCAAATCATGGGGGAGGCCATAGAAAACTGGAATCAATATCTTTCCAAAATTGAAGTCGAAGGGGGTAGTGAGGCCGATAAAATAAAATTCTATACAGCACTCTACCACACTTTGATACATCCGAATACCCTGAATGATTTTAATGGGGAATACCCCAAAATGAAAACCAGAGAAACCCTAAGAACAGAAGGTACTCGTTACACCGGTTTTTCATTGTGGGATACGTATAGAAATCTACATCAGTTGATGAGTCTGATTTACCCTGAGCAACAATCTAATATGGTAAACAGTATGTTGCGTATTTATGACGAAAGCGGTTGGTTGCCCAAATGGGAATTGAATGCTACCGAGACCACCACCATGGTGGGCGATCCTGCCGGAATAATATTGGCAGATACCTATTTGAAGGGTATTCGTGATTTTGATGTAGAAAAAGCCTATACGGCAATGATTAAGAGTGCTGAACAGTTAGAGAACAATCCCCTTCGCCCTGGAATTCAAGATTATTTAAAAAAGGGATATTTGACGACCAAGACTACCAAAAGTGGTTCGGTATCTACAACTCAGGAGTATAATATTTCAGATTATGCCATTGCACAGTTGGCCAAGGCTTTAGGAAAAAAAGACGATTACAAGAAGTACGCCCGACGTTCGGTTTCATATCGAAAATTATTCGATAGCGAGTTTAATCTACTCCGTCCTAAAAATGACGACGGCAGTTGGTTGACTCCCTATAATCCTGAATCTGGTGCCAATTTCGCAAAAAACCTCGGTTTTATTGAGGGCAATGCCTGGCAATACACCTTTATGGTGACCCATGATACCAAAGGGCTTATGAAGTTGATGGGCGGTTCAAAAGCTTTTGCAAAACGTTTACAAGAAGTGTTCGACAAAGGGCAGTTCGATATGGCTAATGAACCCGATATTGCCTACCCATACCTATTCAATTATGTAAAAGGACAAGAATACCGAACTCAGAAAATGGTTTCCGAATTGCTTGATACCTATTATAAAACTACGCCTGATGGGCTTCCGGGTAATGATGATACGGGAACCATGTCTGCATGGGCAGTTTTTTCTATGATGGGCATCTACCCCGTGAGTCCGGCAAATCCTGTCTATGCATTGACCTCACCTAGATTCAGTAAGATTACCATTCATTTGAATGGCGACTATTATAAGAATACCAAATTGGTAATTAGTTCTAATGTTTCGGAGAAGAACAAGGTAATTGCCAAGGTTCTAATCGACGGAAAACCACATAAGGGGTATTTTATTTCGCATGATGATCTAGTACAGGCGAAGAATGTTGAATTTGTATTAGGGGAGTAGGAAATCAAGGTGAGTTAATTCGCCTACAATTTGTTGTTTATACTTGCCCCAATGTTTTCTGTCTAATAGATTCTTATTGCCTGATTTAATTGAGTACTTTCTGTTGGTTAACATTTCTCTAATGAAGATGAAACAGCTTCGACAATACGGTTTCTTTTTCTTAGTGTTGATTGCAATGTTCTCTTTTGTAGAATCGAGTAACAATGCTGTCGAAGAACAAGAGCGGCCTATTGTGGTTATGGCGTATTATGTTCCAGAAAAGGAATATAATCCTGAACAACTACCTTTAAATCAACTGACACATATACTATTTTCTTTTACTCATATAATCGATGGGAAAATGAAATTTAAGAAAGAAGGAAAATGAAAAATAATGTATTGACAATCCTGTTCTTAGTAGCACTAAGTATGACCTCATGTTCGAATGACGGTATCAGCATCGTGGAAAATGGAAAATCTGATTATGAGATAGTATATATGGGCAAGGCAACTGAAAGCCAATACAAGTCAGCAGAAAAACTGCAATTCTATATCAATAAAATAAGCGGTGTACAACTAGGACTTGTAGATGAAAGTTCTCAAAATAGTGACAAACACAAGATTTATGTCGGTAATATCAAAGCAGAAAATCTGGGAATTAATGAAATAACCATTAAAACGGCAGGTAAAAACCTGCTTATTGCTGGTGGTTCGAATGATGCGGTCAGGAATGCGGTCTATGAGTTCCTTGAAAAATACTTGGACTGTAAATGGTATGCGCCAGGAGTAGAAGAAATTCCGATTTCCGAATCTATTTCTCTGCAGTTCGTCAATTATAAATATGCCCCAGAAATAATCACTAGAACAGTACATTCTAAGCTGTATTATGAAAATACTGAATTTGCAGACCAGCAAAAGGTAACGTATAAGGGTTTTCCCTATTATGTGCCTGAAGCAAGAGTGCACACCTTTCATAAGTTTATGCCTGAAGAAAAGTATTATAAGGCAAACCCAGAGTATTATGCTTTAAGAGGCGATAAGCGATTGCCAACACAGTTATGTCTTACCAATGAAAAAGTTCTTGAAATAGTAAAGGACTCAGTATCGGCTGTTTTTAAACGCTATCCTGAAGCATCAGTCATATCAGTAAGTCAAGACGATAATCAACAATACTGTCAATGTGATAATTGTAGTAAGATTGATACGGAAGAAGGCAGCCCTGCAGGTACTATGATTTATTTTGTAAACAAGGTGGCGGCAGCTTTTCCTGATAAGACTATTTCTACTTTGGCCTATCAGCATACGCGAAAACCTCCTAAAACAAAGCCAGCTGAGAATGTATTGATAACGCTGTGTTCTATTGAATGTGATCGCAGTGCCCCTATAATCCTAAAGTGTGTTGATTTCGCGAATGATTTAAAGGCTTGGGGAAAGCTAACCGATAATATTAGAATTTGGGATTACACCACCCAGTTCACTAATTTTTTGACCCCTTTTCCAAATATCTATACGCTACAGCCCAATATTCAATTGTTTCGTGATAATAATGCGAAATGGGTTTTTGAACAACACAGTCACAACCCTAGTGAACTTTTTGAGTTACGCTCGTATATTACTGCCAAATTACTGTGGAACCCCGATTTGAATTTCGATGACCTATTGACTGAGTTTACAAAGGGGTACTATCAAGAAGCAGGTGTTTATATAAAAAAGTATATTACGCAATTACATGCCAAAATCAAAGAGGATGATGACTTTTTTCTGTTCTTGTATGGCGATCCCTCTGAAGCATTCTCATCATATCTGAGTCCCGACTTATTAAGGGAGTACACCCTCCTTTTTGATGAAGCGGAAAAGGCTGTTAGTGACAAGCCTGAAATTGTAGATCGGGTAAAAATGGCACGTATGGGCGTTGATTTTGCCGTATTAGAGGCCTTTAGAAAGAACGTTTCTGAATACTATAGTTTACTAGTCGAGGGAGCTAAAGCTAAGGAGGTTCCAAATCCTATGGTGGCCACTTTATTGGATAATTTTATGGAAACCTCAGTCAAAAATAAGATTACCTTAATGAATGAAATGGGTTATACGGTAACTGAATATGGTGCAAATTATTTATCTGCCCTTGAGATTGCACAAAAGCCGAATAAGGCCAAGGGTAAAGTAGTGGTTACGGTGACCAAGCCTAAAAAATATGCCGATGAAGACCCCATGGCCTTAACCGATGGTGCACTTGGTGGAAGTAGTTTTTATGCGAACTGGTTGGGTTATGAAGGTAATGATATGGAGGTGATTCTTGATTTGGGCGAGCCCCATGAAATACATACGATATCCTTGGCCTTTTTACAGGTAACCAACCATATTGTATTTTTTCCTTCATTGGTGACCTATTATGGGTCTTTGGATAATAGCAATTTCACAAGATTGGGTACCGTGAAAAATCGGTTTCCCTTAGAGAAAACAAGCAAGGTCAATGATATAAACCATTTTGATTTAGAATTTAAACCCAAAAAGGCGCAGTATATTAAAGTGATTGCAAAGAATACAGAGACACCCTATTGGCATCATGCGGCTGGCTTGCCCTCTTGGATATTTGCCGATGAGATTATTATTGATTAAAAGAGACTGTTATAGCCGTCAAAAATAGTTTTTGACTCACAGCAGTGGGTTTAATCAAAAAGAATTCCCATAGGCTCTGCCTCGGGGATAGTCGGTTTCAATAAATTTTTTATTATCCTCGATGCCTGCCTCGAAGTACATTGCTATTTGCCACCGTTGGGCATAATCTTTCATTGCCTCCCGTGGCCTGTTGAAGGTGAGAACAATCAGCAAGTCTCCGCCCTTTAGTTTGGATTCCGTCTTTTTTTAAGCAAGCATTGTTTTTTATATGAGAAAAATAAGTGACATTATATTTATAATACACTAAAAATCAATATAGCATTATAACATTGAACTCATTGATTTTTAATTAGTTAAATTTTTGTTGTATACGAAAAATATTTAGCAATATATGTGTAATCTCTAAACCTGACGGTTGGGTGTTTCTTATTTGTTTGGTAAAAACCTGAGTTCGACCTAAGGTTTGTTTGTAGATTAAATCTTAGGTCGAACTCGGGTTAAAAGAGAGGCAGGCCAACTAGCCTTCAGAAATCAAGTTGCCTGATTAGACGCCTTCAAATAATGCATGGGCGAAATTGTTGAGCTTCAATACGAAATTAAAACTGACAAAGATTGAGGACAGTATAGTCCTTAATAGTCCCGAAAATTTCAAAAAAACAAACTGATGGCGGCTAAAGACTTTGTGGTAAAATTAAATAGTAGAAAAGAAAAAAAAGGAACTGTTCCCCCGAGTGCTTTTGAGATTGAAAATTACGTTTTTTGTAGTTCAGAGCTGATTCTTGAGAAGTAATAGTAGGGCTGTTGCAAGGAAAATAGCCACAGACGTATGGGAAAAGAGTTCTTTTTAACCAAAATTGACCTTGGGTAAATCGTTACGGTTTACATAGGTTAGACTTTAGAACTCAGGTTTAGAAAATGAATAGTGTTCGAGCACGGTGATTTCTATCATTTTTGTTGATGCTCTTCAACACTTTATCATAGTTGCTGGTCGAATTTTATTTTTTTTTCTACTTAAAATTTAAAAATTTGTGATTTATTTATATTTTATCAAACAAAGGCCTACAAATCGAATGGATGAAAAACTACTTAATAAGTGGTTTTAATAAAATTGTTTAAAGAGGGTAAGGTTGAATATTTTTGAGAATATTGTACATTTCTATGGAATATTTTGTTTAAGTGCCCTTTGGTTTTCCTTGGATATTCTTGGTTAGTGTTATTTTAACAGTAAAGCAGTAATTTTTCAAACAACTTATTATACGCTTACAATATTTTATTTTTTTCATAACCCTTTTTTTTGCCAACTAGCACTGGTCAAAAAAAATGACTTAGAATTCAAAAGCTTAAACCGATTATAAATTAGGTAATAGATTCTTACGGTGATAGATGAATTTGGAGAGTTTAATCCGATTAATTGTAATAGTATCAAATATAGTCAGGAATCAGTTTTTTGTGTATTGTACAAGAGGTAAATTAATAATTTTTTTTCTATTAGAATTTTAATAGCTATATATGAAGTATCTAAAAATAAATTGTCTCAAGTTTTAAGTATTGTAACTAGTTAATAATCAATTGTTCTTGTGATTAAAATTGAGTTAATAAGTATTCATTGATAATCGGTAAATGTTTAAATAGTTTTTGCCTTTTTGAAAAAAAATGACTTTTGAACAATACACTAATAGATAACCAAGAATATCAATTTCGCCGATTTAAGAAAGGCGACGAAAAAGCTTTTGATTTTTTTTTCAAACTGTACTACAATCAAATTGTTGGTTTTTGCATACAATTTATTGGTGACAGGGATAGGGCTAGGGACATTGGACAAGAGGCATATGTCAATCTATGGATGAATAGAAAAAAAATACGAAAAATTGAAGGAATTAAGTCTTTTCTATATATCTCAGCTAAAAGCGGTTGTTTAAATTTACTTAGGCACCAAAAAGTGATAAGTAAATATAAAGATCATTATATACGAGAAAAAGAGGGGCAATTGAATATAGAGGTACTTAACTCCATGAGTTTTGATGCCGTAATGTTCTCTGAATTAGAGGAGTTAATAAGGACTTCTATTAAAAAACTACCAGAAAAATGCAAGCGTGTTTTTGTTATGCGTCGTATCGATAATAAAAAGAATAATGAAATTGCGGTGGAGTTAAACATCTCTGTAAAAGCAGTTGAAGCCAATATGACACGTGCGCTCAAGTATTTAAGATACTCACTCTCCGATTATATATCAGTTCTTCTTATTGTAATTGTTTTGTAAAATTCATAAAGATTATTAAAACGCATATAGGGTTAAGGGCTTTAAGGGTGTACTTACTTTGAAAGAGTATTCCAAATGGTATCCTGTGAGAGAGTCAACAATTAAGAAATATTTTTTAGGTGAAGCTACTGAAGAAGAAATGAAAACCATTTTTGAATGGGTAGATGCTTCCGAAAAAAATAAAGAGCAATTCTTGCAATACAAAAAAGTATGGGCATTATCTGTTGAATCTACTGAAGACTATTTGTTGGCGAGGCAAGAGATACAAAGAAAGATTGGAGCGGCCAAGAGTAAAAAACAGATATCATTGATTTTAAAATATGCAGCGGTTTTTCTTATCGGAATTAGTGTTGCAGCTTTTCTGTTGATGAATAATAAAGAGGTAGAGGTACCTCAAAGTGAAATTGTACTGGAGCTAAGTGACGGTACAAAGAAAGTAATATACAATGATGTTGATCAGGATATTGTTAGCAAAGATGGATTGGTGCTGGGGAAGCAACAAAAAAACAGGCTAACATATCAAGACTCCGAAGATATGTTGGAAAGTGAGGAATTGGTCTACAATACCTTACATGTTCCATTTGGTAAAAGGTTTCAACTGGTATTGTCAGACGGGTCCTCAATACGTCTTAACTCAGGAACCAAAATAAGATATCCAATCAGGTTTATAAAAGGTATGTCACGAGAGGTTTTCTTGGATGGCGAAGCTTATTTTAAGGTTTCAGAAGATAGAGAACATGCATTTGTGGTTTGGGCAAATGATTTTAGCACACGTGTGTATGGAACCGAGTTTAACGTGAGTTCCTATAAAAATGATGATATACATGAAGTTGTTTTGGTCAAAGGCTCTGTTGGAGTTCGAAAAATAGATGCGCAATCTAATGGTGTTGCAGAAGAGTTGTTTTTAAGACCCAATGAGAAAGCATCTTTTGATATTACAGGCCATATACAAAAGCAAACGGTTAATGTAGATAGCCATATAGTGTGGATGAATGGAGTGTTATTGTTTAGCAATGAACGATTGGAGAATATTATTAGAAAACTAGAAAGACATTATGATGTTTCTATAAAAAACAATTATACGGTGATTAATGACAATCGCTATACAGGAACTTTTGATATAGAAACTATCGAAGAAATATTGAAATCATTTAGCAAGCACAGACCATTTACGTATATAATCGATGAAAATAAAATTATTATCAATCCATAACAGCTGGCCTATGTAAGAACTAACTAACAAACAAAAAAATCAGGAAGCGCTCTAACACTCCCTGATTTCAACAAAACAATTTAAATAAGCTAACATTTAAATCAACTCAAAATTATGAATAATTGTATTCGTATTGTAAGGAAAACTGTGTTTTTTCCTATAATGGAATTAAAAATGAGATTAACACTTTTTCTTCTTTTCATTGCTCTATTCGAAATTAGTGCAAGTGGTTACTCGCAATCTACTAAGATTTCATTGCATTTTGATAATGCAACGATAGCAGAGGTGTTTTCGGAAATAAGAACAAAAACAGAATTCAAAATACTTTATATGAATTCTGAGATTGATTTACAACGAAAAATTTCTATCCAAGTAAACAATAAGCGCATAGAAAGAATACTGAACATTCTTTTTGATAAAACAGATATTGTTTATGAAATCGTAGGGAAACAGATAGTACTGCGTTTAGAACCCAAAATAGGAGTTGTAAGCCCAAAATTAGTACTAAAACAGGAGGCTTACACTACACAGCAACAAACTGAAATTAAAGGAACGGTTACCGACAAGGATGGAACTCCCCTTCCTGGTGTGAATATTGTTGAGAAAGGAACTTCCAATGGGGTTTCTGCGGATTTTGACGGAAATTATTCTATTGAAGTATCTAATCAATCGGCCATCTTAGTATTTTCATCTTTAGGGTTCTCATCTAAGGAAATTACAGTTGGTGATCAATCTACCATAAATGTTTCATTGGCGGAAGATACTGAACAGCTAGGAGAAGTAGTTGTAACGGCCTTGGGAATATCTAGAGAGAAAAAATCTTTGGGTTATGCCGTAACTAAGGTGTCGGGTGATGTGATTTCTTTGGTAAAAGAATCCAATGTCGCTAGTGCACTTGCTGGTCGAGTTGCTGGGGTAGTGGTAACCAAATCAACGTCTGGTGCCGGTGGTGGTACTAGGGTTGTTATTCGAGGTAATAACTCATTGAAGGGTAATAACCAACCATTATATGTAGTGGATGGTGTACCTATTGATAACTCTACTTTGGCGACGGCTGGATCGGGTGAATTCAGTGTTCCTGACCTTGGTGATGGTATTTCTGATATAAACCCAGATGATATTGAGTCTATCTCAATTCTGAAAGGGCCTAATGCGGCAGCATTGTACGGTTCAAGAGCCGCCAACGGAGTGATAATAATCACTACCAAGAAAGGAAAGTCAGGAACAGGTCTAGGTGTTTCGTTCACCTCTAGTGTGACTTTTGAAACACCCTTGGTTTTACCTGAATATCAAAATGAATATGGTAGGGGTACCGATGGTATTTTTCCTCAAATTGCATCCTCCGATGATTTAAAGACGCAGGTGAATACGGTTGCAGGAACAAGTTCATGGGGTCCAAAATTCGATGGTTCTTCTAGATTGGCTTACAATGGAAAGCAACGGCCTTATGTAGCACAACCTAATAATGTAAGTGATTTCTTCGAGACCGGATCCAGTTTGGTGAATACATTGGCATTGACTGGTAGTTCTGAAAATTCGTCGGTTCGTTTTTCATATACCAACACTGATATAGGGTCTATTCTTCCAAATTCATCGGTGAAAAAAAACAACTTCAACTTGAGGGGGTTTACCAAATTGTCTGATAAGTTAACATTGGATGCCAAGGTTACTTATTTTATACAAGAGGCTCAGAATAGACCAAGCCAAGGTACTGAGGGTGTTATGGCTTATCTATGGCCTTTGGCAAGAAATGTGAATATCGATGATGTGAAAAATTTTCAAGATATACAGAACCCTATTGATCCCAATGATATATATAGAGTAATAGCACCAACTTCATCAGGAGGTAACCCGTATTGGGTTCTTCAAAATGACTTTAATGGAGATAAGAGGAAGAGGATTTCGGGTTTTGTTAAATTGGATTATAAATTTACCGATTGGTTATCTGGTTTCGCTCGTGCAGGTACAGATGCTATAAGTCAAGATAGACAAGGTTATACGGCTGTAGGTCATCACTTTTTTGGAGAAGGAAGAATCAGCTATAGACAAGATGATAGAACCGAGACCAATTATGATGCACTGTTGATGTTCAACAAGCGTTTTAGTGATACATTTAGTGTAACTGCCAATCTCGGTGGAAATTTACGCCGCTCGTCAGTAATCAAATCTGGAAGCAACGGATTTGACTTTAAGATTCCTGGAAAGTTCTTTTTAAGTAACACGGATGGAAGTCGAATCACTGCTTTTCAATCTGATTTGATAGAGAAACGAGTGAATTCTGTATATGGATCGGTTTCTTTGGCTTATAATGATACCTTCTTTTTAGATTTAACAGGAAGAAACGATTGGTCTTCTGCCTTAGCTGCTGAAAATAGATCTTTCTTTTATAGTTCGGCGGGTATTAGCATCTTGTTGAACAATCTGTTCAATATGAAAGGTTCAGTTGTTGATTTGTTGAAATTAAGAGGAAGTATTGCAAGTGTTGGTAATGATACCGATTCTCAACAGATTGTCAATCTTTTTAGTGTTGCTGCCAATGGTTATCTAGGGGTTATTCAGGTAAATAGACCTAATATCAAATTTAGTAAAAGCCTACGACCAGAGGATATTACAACATCAGAATTTGGATTGGAGTTCAAAATGTTTAAAAACAGATTCTACGGTGATTTCTCATATTACAATATTTCTACCAAGGATTTGATTTTTGATGTTCCTGTGGATCCAGGTACTGGATTTAGTCATTTCAGAGAAAATATCGGAGAAATCAGCAACAAAGGTTTTGAGATATTATTAGGGGGTACACCCGTGCAGAATGAAAACTTCTCATGGGATGTATCAGCAAATATTTCTAAAAATGAGAATAAGTTGGTCAGTCTAATTGAAGGGCAAGAAAATTTTAGGTTCAGTTCAAGTAATAGTGGTGTTGTTGATGTAAGAGCTCAAGTGGGTGAAGGGTATGGAGATATTTACACCACAACCTGGTTACGTAATGATGCTGGGCAATTAATAGTAACGGCAGAAGGTCGCCCACAGGCAACCTCAGAACGTGAGAAGTTCGGAAATTACCAACCTGATTTTTCAGGTGGTTTTTCGAATACCTTCCGTTATAAAGACTTTACATTGAATGCTTTAATCGATTTTAGAATTGGTGGTGAAGTATATTCTGGTACTGATGCAGCTCTAGATGCTACTGGAGTTTCCGAAAGATCATTGCAGTATCGTGAAACTGGTATACTTGTAGATGGTGTAATTGATGATGGTAGCGGTAATTTTACGCAGAACACTACGACTATTAGTGCTCAGGATTATTGGGGCGCCGCAAGTAATATAGGGTCTGAATACGTTTATGATCAGACCAATGTAAGGTTAAGAGAACTTAGTTTAACCTATAACTTGCCAAGCAAGTTCTTGAAAGACACCTTTGTTCAAAGAGTCTCTTTCAGTGCTATAGGAAGAAATTTGCTATTTATATATAAGAACGTTGATAACTTTGATCCTGAGTCAAGTTATTCTACAGGTAATTTGGGTCAAGGCGTTTTATACTTTGCCTTACCGACGACCAAAAGCTTGGGGTTGAGTTTAAATGTTAACTTTTAAATAAAAAAATATGAAAAAAGTAAAATCATTATTGTTCGGCTTCCTTTGTTTATTGGTCGTCGTTTCATGTACCGAGGATTTCGACGAGATTAATACCAGTCAAACTGGGTTTACTGCTGATGAGGTTAGTGCTAAATTCTTCTTGACCAGTACTCAAGTTGGGTTGTATGCCCCTTCTCGTTTCGCTTATTGGAGGGCGAATTTGATTCATGCTGATAGGTTTGCTGGGCAATTTACCTTTGGTCACAATGCTTCTTGGTGGAGTGATGGCTTAAGTTATGATTTCAATGGAGGATATACTGATGCGACTTATGGTTGGTTGTCAGGTGGCTTCGGAGGAGTAAAGGCCTTTGCTGATTTAACCAAATCTGGTGGTGAGTTTGAGAACCAGTATATGTATGCGATGTCTTTGATTATAAAAGGCCTGTATTATCAAATGTATACTGATGTTTTTGGAATGGTACCTTATAGTGAAGCAGGTATAGAAGGTATATTGACTCCTAAATATGATACCCAGAAAGTTATTTATAAAGGTATCATAGCTGAGTTAGACGAAGCGATGTCTATAATCGGAGCAGCTGAAAGTACCGGTATTGGTGTTGATGATGTAGCTGAGAATGATATTTATTGTGGGGGTGACCTTCAGCAGTGGAAACGCTTGGCAAATACACTCAAATTAAGAATCGGAATGCGCGCCTTGGGTGCTCCGGGCGACGATTTCGCAACAGGAGTCATTAATGCTGCCTTGGCTTCATCACTCTTAGATGAGGCCTCGGGTGGGGTGATTATGAAAAAAGATTTTGTTATAAGCAAATGGTCCTCTGCCTCATATGGTGATGTTTGGCATGATTTCGGTGGTGGATCTGATTGGACAGTGAGTAGTACCTTAATTAATTTATTGCAGGAAAACAATGATCCAAGATTAGCCAAATATGCCACTCCTGCTAAGGGCGGTACTTTTGTTTTTGTCGATAATGCTGAAAATCCGGATCCTAATTATCAAGAGCGATTAGATTTTATTGTTGCCGCTCTTGATGACGCGGGTGCTGCATACACAATAGCTACTGTTTCAGGGGAAACTACGATTGAAATGCCTGCAGGACAATTTGTAGGTCAACCTGTTCGTATAAATGGTGATACTAACCCATTTGTTCGGTATGATTTATTTAGTACGCCTTCAGAAGCGGTGACGCAAAAAAGAGGCCAGCAAGTTGATGCCTATCCAGAAATTATTTTATCGAGTGCCAACTCGTATTTCTTACAGGCTGAGGCCGCTGTCAGAGGAATGGGAGGAAATGCCCAAGCACTTTTCGCCTCTGGAATAGGAGAGGCAATGAAGTTATGGGGTGTAGGCGGTGGAGCGGAAGCTTATATTGCCAGTTCTGCGATTGCTGATATTTCTGCGGGTACCATGGATGAGAAATTAGAAAAAATAGCTTTACAACGGTGGTTGGCAAGCTATACTGATGGTTTTGAAGCTTGGGCAGTTGTTCGTAAGACGGGTTATCCGTCTGAATTGGCTGCGGGTGTATCTAATCCGACAATCTTTGCATTAGGAACTTTGAATGGGGATTATCCACAACGTTTGCGATATGGCTCAAATGCACAGGAAAACCCTAATTTTAATGCCGCAATTGATGCGCAAGGGCCTGATGTACAGGGTACAAAACTGTGGTTTGCACAGTAGGATAATATTATTTTGAGTTAGTTGAATTAGTTTCGCAAAGGAGGGTTCGCCCTCCTTTGTGTTTTTATATGACATGTTTATTTTAACCCCTCATTGAGAGGGCTTGCCTTAAATCAAAAAATGCTTTCGAAAGCATATCTCGTACCCTTGAGTCGAGGTCCTTGATTTGTTGAATGAGATCTTGGCATATGCCATTATTGATTAGTATTGACTTTGAAAAATAATAGAGAAAAGCTATGTTCTTTAGCTTATACGTTTTCGATTTTTTATTGATTTGTTCAGGAGATTAGCAAGATTCAAACCGGCATCTTAGTATGTAATCAAATACCTTAAGAAGCCTTATTATTTTCCTGAAAAGAGGTTTCATTTATATTTCTTTCTAAATTTACTACAGGCTTGAGAAGATAAATAAATCTAAGAAGAGATTTGCTTGTTTATAATCAATATTACAAATAGAAGTAACTAATAGTTATGTACAAAAAAGATGTATTCATTGGAGTTTTAATACTTATGGCTTTCTTTTTTTTGACAGCCTGTAAAACAGAAACCAAATCTGCCTATTTATTTGAAGATATGTATAGTGACCATACAAATATTCAATTTAGAAATAGAATTCCTGAAGATGAATTGACCAACTCTTTTGTCTATGAATATGTATATAATGGTGGCGGTGTTGCCGTTGGTGATATTAACAATGATGGGCTTGATGATATTTATTTCACCGCTAACCTTGAAGGTAATGAATTGTATTTAAATCTTGGTAATCTAGAGTTTAAGAATATAACAGATCATGCAAAAGTAAAAGGAAAAAGTGGGTGGACCACAGGCACCAATATGGTAGATATCAACAATGATGGACTCTTAGATATTTATGTATGTAAATCAGGCCCCTATGAAAAAGCTTCTTTGCTTGAAAATGAGCTGTATGTGAATAAAGGCCCTGATAAAGATGGAATTCCAGTTTTTGAGGAAGCAGCTAAATTGTATGGTCTGAATGATACAAGCTATTCTATTCAATCTGCTTTTTTTGATTTTGATTGTGATGGCGATTTAGATATGTATTTAATGAACCACAATCCACAATCTTTGGGTATGGGTGATACTGACACTTTTTCTCCACTTGGTGATAAGTTTTATGTAAATGAAAATGGAAAGTTCATAGACAAGACTAAAGAGGTAGGTATATATTCGAATGCTATATCCTACGGGTTGGGTATAGGTATCAGTGATCTTAATATGGATGGCTGGCCAGATATTTATATTTCTAATGATTATGATGAGCGCGACTATATGTACATTAATCAAAAGAATGGCACTTTCAAAGAAGTTATAAAAGAGGCGACTAATCATATAGCCAATTTTTCAATGGGTAATGATATTGCCGACTTTGATAATGATGGTTTTATGGATATCATGACCTTAGATATGGTTTCAGAAGATAACTATGGAATGAAAACCAGCATGGCCAGCATGAATCCTGAAAAATTCAATAGAAATATTGAAGCCGGAAGACATTATCAATATATGTACAATGTTTTTCATAAGCATAGTGGTCATATAGACACTACAGCTGTGCCTTTCTTTTCAGATGTAGCCCAGCTTACCGGAGTGTCAAATACAGATTGGAGTTGGGCACCTTTACTGGCTGATTTTGATAATGACGGCCTTAAGGATATATTTATTTCCAACGGAATTAAAAAAGACTTTCGCAATAAAGATTTTTTTATCGGTATGAAAGCCTTTATGAGAGATAATCTTGATGCCCTGACTGACCCGAAAAAGATAAACTCATTAATCGATAAAACGCCCAATAGACCCCATAAAAATTATTTTTATAAGAATAATGGCGGTATTACTTTTAGTAATATGTCTGATAAATGGATTGAAAACCCTAAGGAAACCTATTCTAATGGAGCTGCTTATGCCGATTTCGATAATGATGGCGATTTAGATATAGTCATAAACAACGTTGATGATAAAGCACAAATTTGGAGAAACAATTCTAAGAGCTCAGATTTTAATTTTGTTCAGTTAAAGTTCGACGGACCTGCTAAAAATAAAATGGGAATTGGGGTAAAGACCATTCTTTATACGAGTCAAGGTAAACAGGTTTTTGAAAATTTTAATGTCAGGGGGTATCAATCATCGATTCCACCCAAAATTCATATAGGCCTTGAAAAAGAAACTAAAATTGATTCTCTTTTAGTGTATTGGCCAAATGGAAACGTACAAAAAATAACGCAGCTTGAGGTGAACAAGCAAACGACAATCTTTTATGATAAGTCCGCTCCGTTAACCAAATCCTTTGAAGAGTCAAAAAAGCTTTTTTATGCCAATACTATTCTTAAAGGCGTAGTTCATCAAGAAAATGATTTTGATGACTATGAAAAACAAGTGCTGCTCCCACACAAAATGTCTCAATTTGGCCCTGCCATTGCAATTGGTGATATTAATTCAGATGGTCGTGACGATTTGTATTTTGGACAAAGCTCAGGTACTTCACCCTCAATATATATTCAAAATATAAAGGGTGCGTTTGAAAGGTATCAAACCTTTGATGAAGATGCTATTTTTGAAGATATAGACGCCGTATTTTTTGATTTTGATAACGATAAGGATTTAGATTTATTTGTAACAAGTGGTGGTAATGAATTTGTGCCAAATTCTCCGAACTATGCTGATCGATTATATGAAAATAGAAATGGAAAGTTTATAAGGCGTTCTGATATATTACCCTCAAAAATGTATGGGAGTAGTTCAAGAATTAAAGTTGCTGATTATGACCAAAACGGTTTTGTCGATATTTTTGTGGGAGGCAGACATCTTCCCCATAACTACCCCGCTCCTGCAAATAGCTATATTTTAAGTAATAATAATGGCGTTTTTACAGATATTACAAAGAAAAATGCCCCAGGTTTACTAGAAGCAGGCTTGGTTACTGATGCTTCTTGGACCGATTATGATACTGATGGTGATCTTGATTTATTGATTGTAGGGGAATGGATGGCCCCTGTGTTTTACAAAAATACGAACGGCTCATTTGAGAAAGTAATCTCAAAAGCATTGGATAGTCTTTCAGGTTGGTATTTTGCTGTTGAATCTATCGATATTGATAATGACGGAGACGATGATTATATACTCGGAAATTTAGGTGAAAATTACAAGTTCAAGGCCTCGGTTTCCGAACCATTTGAAGTATATTATGGTGATTTTGATAGAAATGGGAGTGAAGACCTAGTTTTGGGGTATTATAATTTTGGAGAGTTGTATCCGGTCAGGGGAAGAGAATGTTCTTCACAGCAAATGCCGAGTATACGGAAAATTACACCTACCTATGATGAATTTGGTAAATCATCATTGGCTGATATTTACGGCCGAGATAATTTGGAATCTTCACTACATCTTCAAGCTAATAATTTTAAAAGTGGGATATTAAAGAACAATGGGGGTGGAGATTTTGAATTTTTAGCATTACCGCAAATAGCTCAGATATCGTCAATCAATTCGATACTATTCGATGATTTGAATGGTGACGGTTCTAAAGATTTGATTTTGGCCGGTAATATGTTTGCCTCTGAAATTGAAACACCGCGAAATGATGCTGGTTACGGAATGGTTTTAATTCATAAAGGTAATTTCGATTTTGAGCCTATGCCAGCATCTCAAAGTGGATTGTTTTTACCGATGGATGTTAAAAATATGAAAGTATTCATTAGCAAAGGAAAAACATATCTTGTGGTAGGGAATAATGGAGATAAGGTGACTACCTTTATAATTGATAAACAACTATAAACCCAAAGGGCCTAGCACAAGAATATATCTTATATTTAAGCTGTTTTTATCACTCCTTACCCTGGCCTGTTATAGGTATGGCATATAAGGTAAGCATAGTAAAAAGCTAAACACTTAGTCCGCCTCGCTATTTTATTTTGATAAAATAGTATCTAAAGGTTTTAAGTGTCTCGATAGTACTAGAGAATCACAACATAGAAAACAGCGACATGAATAGGACGATACATATGAAATCAACACTAAAAGTTAGAGGTATCATCATAGTCATTTGTGTGGCTCTAGTATCTTGTAGGCAAAAAAAGAATAGCGTGAAAAAAGATTTAGAAACAAAAATAACAATGGTACAAGGAACTTTTGGCTATGATAAAACCTTTCTTCAAGAGTATTATAAGAATACCATACTCTTAGAAAGTAAAGATGGTGCCTCTGCCCTGATCGTATCACCAGAATTGCAAGGGCGGGTTATGACCAGTACTTTAAACGGAGAGCAGGGCAAGAGTTTTGGTTGGTTGAATTATGACCTTATACGTTCGCAGAAAAAAGAAAAACATTTTAACCCTACAGGGGGTGAGGAACGCTTTTGGATTGGCCCTGAAGGCGGACAATACTCTGTTTATTTTGCCCCAGGTTCAAGTTTTGAGTTTGAAAATTGGCATGTGCCTTCGGCTATAGATACGGAGCCTTTTACCATTGTATCACAAAACGAACGGAGTGTAAGGTTTAAAAAGGAAATGAATCTAGTCAACTATTCAGGAACCCAATTTAACATTGAGGTGAAAAGAGAAGTCACATTGCTGACTAATTCACAAATTTCTAGGTTATTAGCACTAGAGACCAATGATTTTTTTGCTGTTGCCTATGAAACACAAAATAACATTGAGAATATAGGAACGCAAGATTGGAACAAGGATTCAGGTTTGTTATCAATCTGGTTGTTGAGTATGATGACCCCTTCGCCTGAGGTCACCGTTATAGTCCCTATAAAAGAGGGAGCCGAAGATGAATTGGGCGCGAAGGTGAATGATGATTATTTCGGAAAAGTATCAAGAGAACGCTTAAAAACAACAAACAAGACCGTCTTTTTCAAGGCTGATGGTAAAAGTCGTGGAAAAATTGGGTTCACACCCTTGCGCTCAACTCGATTTATGGGTAGTTATGATGCGGTGAATAAGGTATTGACCCTTCTAGAGATTTCAAGACCCAACGCTGCCGATTCTTATGTTAACTCGGCCTGGGAGCTGCAAAAAGATCCTTTTTCAGGCGATGTGTTAAATTCATACAATGACGGGCCTCTTGAAGATGGTTCTCAAATGGGGCCTTTTTATGAACTTGAAAGTTCTTCACCCGCTTTGGCGCTGGCGTCAAATCAAAGTTATACCCATACACAGCGACTATACCATTTTAAAGCAACGGCAGATGTTTTAAATGCTATAGCCTTAAAAACGCTAAATGTATCTATTGATGAGGTCAAGGCAGTTTTTAAAGAATAACCAAGTTAAAGACTCGAAAAAAATTACGGCCGAGATTGCCAAAAATAGTATATCCGACAATGGATGGAGGAAATTCCTCTTTGTTGTTCTGCAAGGGTCTTTTATGTGTGAAAAGTGTTTCGTGAAAAGATCAGATCGATCAACAGATCCCGAGGTTTCTATCATTTTTTTAAACTCCGCCCGAAATCGCCAGAGTTTAAAGCCTTTACAAAATAGAGCTAAATAACATTCGATTCAAATTAATACAATGGCTTTTTAAATGCTTTTGCCTTGATATAAAGCCCTATTTTTGCAGTCCCAAAAAAGAAAATGACAGTATGGCGGATATTGCTCTAGAATTACAAGAGGTTAAAACAGAAAAAGAACTATACAGCTACCAACAAGGTGCAATTAACCAAATTTTCGAAAAATTTGATACCGCTTCACCGGACTACCATTTACTATATCAATTACCCACAGGAGGTGGTAAAACAGTCATTTTTTCTGAAATGGTTCGGCAATATTTAAAGAATCATAAAAAGAAAGTATTGGTAATGACGCATAGAGTAGAGCTTTGTAGACAAACCTCTCAAATGCTTACCGGTTTTGGTGTTATCAATAAAGTTATAGATAGTAAGGCAGATTTAGATGATCAAGCGGAGTACGGCTGTTATGTAGCGATGGTAGAAACCTTAAACAACCGATTGAATGAGAAAAAGCTTGATATTTCTGATATAGGTCTGGTTATTATTGATGAAGCCCATTACAATTCATTTACAAAACTTTTTAAATTTTTTGATAAATCATTCATTCTTGGTGTAACCGCAACTCCGTTAAGTTCGAATAAAGAATTACCTATGAAAGGTAATTACGACGAATTGATTGTTGGTGAAACGATTGAGTCTCTTATTGAGAATGATTTTTTAGCACGAGCAGAGGTTTTTCAATATGATATGGCTTTAACCTCTTTAGTAATTGGGTCTAATGGCGATTATACCGTTAAATCATCTGAAGATCTATATTCGAGTCCGGCAATGTTAGAAAAGCTTTTGAATGCCTATGAAAAGCATTCCAAAGGTAAAAAGACTTTAATATTTAATAATGGTATTAGCACTTCAATAAACGTTTATCATACGTTCAATGCGGCAGGTTTACCGGTTATGCATTTAGACAATACAGCTACCAAAAAACAGCGCGCACAAATTCTAAAATGGTTTAAAGAAACACCTGATGCAATTTTATCATCCGTTAGTATTTTAACAACCGGTTTTGATGAGCCAACCATTGATACTATTATATTAAACAGAGCAACCAAGTCATTGACTTTATATTATCAAATGATTGGTCGTGGTTCTCGTATTTTAAATAACAAATCTAAGTTTACAGTTATTGATTTAGGGAATAATAACTACAGGTTTGGTCCGTGGGGTGCAGATTTAGATTGGCAAACTATTTTTAAATCTCCCAACTTTTATGCAGATCGCATTCAAGATGACGAAACCATAGAAGACCGATTCAAACATGAATTACCTGAAGAGATTAGGTCAGAATTTTCAAAATCAGAAGACCTTTCTTTTGATGTCAAAGTGGTGTACAGAACAGCTACTGGTAAGGGAGAATCATCAAAGGTGGTTTTAGAACGTTCTATTGTGCAACACGCCAAAATGTGCATTGAAAATAGTGAAGATGTTTATGATGCGCTTGCTTTGGCTGAATTATTGAAAGATGATATTGACCAACGAATTCAGGTCTATGCCAAATGTATTAGCCGAAGTACTTTTAATTTTTTGCATTGGTTGAAAGATGATTACAAGAAAAAATTAAAGGCGTATTTACGTCAGAATTTCGATGAAGTCTTTGAAGAAATTCATGGGCATCCGCCAGAGGATTAATACGAAAGAACTAAAAAAAGCGGTTGTACCTTTGCAAAATCGTTTTAGTAACGATAATACAAAATAATGGGTATGCTTTCTTTTGACGATTTTAAAGTTTCCACGCTTTTACGCAATGCTATTAGCGATTTGGGTTATGATAAACCCAGACCTATTCAATCAAAATCATTTCCGGTTGTTCTCTCTGGTAAAGATATGGTAGGTATTGCGCAGACAGGTACAGGTAAGACTTTTGCTTATATGTTACCGCTGCTTCAAATGCTTCCCTATTCTAAAGAGATTCACCCAAGAATACTAGTTTTGGTGCCTACACGAGAATTAGTAGTGCAAGTTGTTGCGGAAATTGAAAAGTTCGCAAAGTATTCTAACATACGAGTAGTAGGGGTTTATGGCGGCACTAACATGAACCGTCAAAAAGAAGCATTGTCCGAAGGTGCCGATATAATAGTCGCAACACCAGGTCGATTGTACGATTTAGCATTATCAAGAGCACTCCGTCTAAAGTCTATCAAGAAATTAGTTATTGATGAAGTTGATGTAATGCTTGATCTTGGTTTTCGTTTTCAGTTAACCAATATTATGGATCTCTTGCCCGAACGCAGGCAAAATATTATGTTTTCTGCGACCATGACGAAAGATGTTGACCAATTAATTCATGATTATTTTATTCTTCCAGAAAAAATAACTGTCGCTGTAAGTGGCACACCGCTAGCCAATATTGCACAGTCTTGCTATTCGGTTCCAAATTTCTATACCAAAGTAAATCTACTTATTGATTTACTAAAGGATACTGATTTGTATCATAAGGTTTTAGTTTTTGTATCAAACAAGAGAGACGCTGACGGTTTGTTTGAAGCTTTAGATGAGTTTTATGGAAGTGAGACCTGCATCATTCATTCTAACAAAACACAAAATTATAGACTGCGTTCGATCAAGCAATTTGATGAAGGAAAGAACAGGATTTTGGTTACAACAGATATTATGGCGCGGGGTTTAGATCTCGATAAGATAACGCATGTTATCAATTTCGACACTCCTGTTTACCCTGAAAACTATATGCACCGTATCGGTAGAACGGGTAGGGCAGAAGAGAAGGGAGCTTCCCTTTTATTCTATACCGCAAAAGAAAAGTCGTTCAAAGAAGCTATTGAAGTTTTGATGGATACTCAAATTTTTGATATAAAACTTCCCACTCATATTGAAATAGCAACACGATTAACTCCTGCAGAAACTCCTAAAATCATAGAATACGATAATCCAACGAAAAGAATAGAAGGAGAAGACGTCGGTAAAAGCTTTCATGAAAAGAAGGAAAAGAATAAGCAAATCAATCAAGGAGGTTCTTATAAACGTATAATTGAAAAAAAATACAAAAAGGCCAAGACTAGGGGAGATAAAAATCACAACAAAAGAAATAAGAAAAGTAAAAGAGGGTAAATCAACCGCTGGTAGTTATGATGCGGTGAATAAGGTAATTACTCTTCTAGAGAGTTAAAGGCCCCTTATGTTAACTCAGCCTGGGAGTTGCAAAAAGATCCTTTTTCAGGTGATGTGCTAAATTCATACAATGAGACCGTTGCAAAAGCTAGCGATTATTATTGGTTTTTTCTCCAATTCGCTTTT
>JASFYU010000105.1:0-4674 GCA_045046905.1 Flavobacteriaceae bacterium
CTGAAAAGTACTTTTCAGACGGCCTTAATAAAATCTACTACTATTTACTATTCAATAATACCTAGCGGTTTTGTTGTTTTCCATGCACCTCTTGTAAAGTCAGGAAACTCCTGTGGTGCGCCATTTGTTTCAACTGATGTTTTGCTCAAGGGCCCAACGGCGCTCCATAAACAACCTTCGTATATATTTTGATCTAGTGGCAAGCCTTTACGAAGGCATTCAACGATACGGTAACGCATTATAAAATCCATTCCGCCATGGCCTCCCATTTTCATAGCCAATGCTCCCAAACGTTTATACAAGGGGTGCTCATACTTTTCATATATTTTTTCTAACTGCTCTCCTTGCGCCCATTCATGATGATTATCAGTGGCACCTTCTATACCGCCTTCAAAAGCCATACGTGTCGGATACCCAGCCAAGGTTCCTTTTGTACCCTGAATTAGGTTATGTCGTGTATAGGGTCGCGGGCTTGTTTCATCCCATTGCACCATAATCGTACGGCCCAACACGGTTTTAATAATCGAAGTATTCATATCGCCTGCCCTATAGTCAAGCTTGTTCCATTTATGATCGGCATCAAAATTTTTGGCCGCATAGAGCTTACGTCCTTTTCCTGGAGAAGAAAATGAGTTGATGAATTTAAAATTATCCTCAGTACGTCCAATATTCATGTATTGCGCCACTGGGCCTAGGCCATGAGTCGAATACAGGTTTCCGTCACTATTGGCATAATGATAGGTTCGCCAAGACCCCGTACTCCGATCATTTTCTTTCATTTGCCATCTGAGTTCATGAATATAAGCGGCCTCACCATGTAACAAGTCACCAAGAACACCTTGTCGGCACATGTTTAGATATAATAGCTCATCACGACCGTAATTGACATTCTCCATCATCATACAATGTTTCTGCGTCTTTTCAGAGGTGTCTACAAGCTCCCACATTTCTTTGATGGTGAGTGCCAAAGGTAATTCTACAAAGGCATGAGCCCCTTGCTTCATGGCCTCGATTGCCATATGAGCATGATCTTCCCATGGTGTTGCAATAAATACAGCATCGGGTTTCTCCTCTTTGAGCATTTTTTTCCAGTCATTTTCCCCACCGGTGTATACTGATATATTTTTATGGCGTTGTCCTTTACCATTCTCTTTACAGGTATTCGAAGATTTTTGAGCCAAATCTTCATAGAGATCGCAAATGGCAACCACTTCGGTTCCTTCTATTGCTGCCATTTGAGCAGCATGCCCAGAACCACGAACTCCTACTCCAATAAAGGCACAACGCAGTGTATCTATTTTTGGTGCCGAAAAATCGCCCATATACCCTTTACTAGGTTGGATTGGGGGTATTATTTCAGCGCCATTGGCATCTTTGTAGCTGGCCAATACTGGCACAAATGCCAAGCCCATACCGGCGATTGATGTTTTTCTTAGAAAATTTCTTCTGTTTGAATGCATAAAGTTCTTTTGTATAATGAAAGCTAAATATACAAGAGAATGACAGGTTAAATGGGTGAACATATGGGGGAACACCATAAAATGATTTAAAAAAATATTTGAAATTTATGCAATCAGGCGCTATTATCAGCCAAACTCTTATAGGTAATACCAAAAGGCTCTGCATATAAAACCTCATAATTCTTGACATAGGTCTTGTATATATCTTGGGCCTGACCGTGTTTACCACATATAATAAGTTCGTTGATCGCTATTTTTAAGGCTCCCTCATTCAAGCCATCAAAGTGTAGTATTGTTTTGGCTAATTTTATATTCGCATCTGTACCTAATATATCTCTGTGGTCTCGGTATACCTTGCTCAAAATATTATCTACATCGGTAGAAATCTTATTTTTATAGTAATCGATCCATTCGGCATGAATATTCTGAAGAATGTTACCTTGTTCAAGTACATTTAAAAATGAATTCAACAGTTCGCTATCTATTGTTTTGTCGGCAAGCCCATCTTCAATAAGGGTTTTTAATTCCACATATCGAAAAACATCGATGACCATGCTAGAATCATGTGTGACATACCATTTAGTATCTGCATAAATAATCTGAACACCTTTGATTTTCTCTAAAAGCTTCCTCAACTTTCTAATATTTGTTCCTCGATTTTCCTTGCCTTTTTCTTTTGACATACCCGGCCAAAATGTTTCAGTCAAAGTAGTTGTAGTAACCCCGTTCTTATTTTCTGCGGTTCGCAGTATTAAAAAAGACAATATTTGTTTTAGAAGTGGCGAAAAAGAAGGGCAGTCTTTCGCTTTTTCATGTAGTGTAAGCTGAAAATTGCCGAAGAGCTGAAGACTGTTTTTTTCTAAACTATCAAATGAAGTTTTGGCTCCTAATGTTCTTGGTTTTAGTCGTCGCCCTAAACCTTTTCTACTAAAAAATACGATAAGAGAAACCAATAGCAAGGCCGTTAACCCTAAAAACCAATAGTTCGTAACTGCATTTTTACCCTTTGTTTTTGTAAATAAGAGCATGGCCTCTTTGGCAGAAAGGCCTCTGTTCCAAACCTTTAAATCATCAATAGACCCATAATATTGTTCTCCCCAAATATTATTACCAATAACCAATGAATGTTTTGAAAGTATCATTTCAGAGGCAATAGACTCTCCTATTTTTTCTCCGTTAAGATAAATGATTAGGGCTGCCTTAGGGTTATATACCACCAATACATGATACCATTGACTTACCTCAAGGGGCGTTCCTATAATATGATCCTTGATTGTGGTCGTGGTAAAATCAAGGATCCCATTTTTAAGTTTCATTGAAAAAGAAGAGCCAAAGCCCAAAATACCCATATAGTCAGGAATACTGTCTGGTTTAATCCAGACTGAAATACTAATCGGTGATTCAAAATTCAAGGTATTATTCTTGGAGTAATCAAGGAACGAATTGAACTTTGAAACATGTAGTACCTTACCTCTCTCGGTATCTTTAACGGTACTGATATCTTTAACAATGATACCCGACCAGTCAGGCTCCAACACGTTTATGGCTTTTTTTTGTTCGAAATCAAAATCATAAATCAATTTATCACCCATAGGAATTGTATAGGCAGTAAGCTCTCTTGGCGCATCACTCATTCTACTATGATGAATTATTTCTGCTGGACTAATTCGGTATCCATTTTTATACGGATATAAAATTTGTTCTTTGATTCTCAAAGGAAATGAGAATTTGGCAGAGGTGACGGTTCCTGGTTTCTTTGCCCAACGTATTTCATTGAGCAGTTCACCATTATAATGCACAATTCCTCTAAATCTTCTTAGTGTATTCAAAGAATCAGATACCCACTTAATTATTGATGGCTCTAGCAAGGGGGCACTAATAAAATTTGGTGGTACCCCCGTTCGGTTCCACATTTCGAGGCACTGACTTAATAAGACGTTTTTCTGTATGGCCTTTGAGCTCTCAAAAAAAATTAATTTATCAAAAGGGTCCGAAGAAAACCTATCTGCATGTTTTTTTGCCTCACGCACTTGAGCGATTGAGGTGCTGACTAGATTTTGTTCGAAAATGACAAGAACCTGAATTCCCATTTTCTGAAGAGACTCTATTTTGGGCCAAGCAGTTGTATTATCAATACGCAAAGCATCAGAAAAAAAGGTCTTTACGTACTCATATAGCAGTTTTTCTTGAAAATTTCCGCTAAAAATTAATGCAATTAGAGGATCGTTTTTATGTTGTAAAAATTCTTTGATATGTTCCAGTACACCAGCAAGTGATTGCTCTTGTTTCGAATTTCGAATTAGGTAGCCTTTCTCTATGGCGCCCAATTCGAACTGAAAGGCCCGCGCCCCTGAATTCAAGCTTTTCTCCATATCAATCAGTCTTGTTTCACAAACAAAACTATAATCATCAAGGGCTAAATCATTTTGCGCAAATACCGAAAATGGATTATATACCAAAAATAAAAATAAGCTGATTTTGCGTAGGCACTTATCCATAGAGGTCATAGATTAGTATAAAAATACCTATTTATTCCTATTTCTTGGTAAACAAAATAGCGAAGCACATTGCTACTGTGTATCAGCAATGTCTAAACAAGTAAAATGCTGGTTTTTGCCTAGCCTCATTTTAGGGCTAAGGCCGGCTTAAATCATCCAACTACCACGATGCAAGCATAGGAGATGTGAATGCGGGCAGAACATAATAATTCGATGCTACCCCCAATATTGATAGCTATCAAGGCCTGAAGACATTAAACCCATTCCCGTGAATCAATTCAATGCCGTTTTCGCAATACTTCTGCGATATCTTTCAATGTAAACCCTTTTGCCTGCAATAAAACTAGGTAGTGAAAAAGCAAATCTGCACTTTCATCAAGAAAGAGTTTTTCATTGTCATCTTTGGCTTCAATAATCATTTCTACAGCTTCTTCTCCTACTTTTTGGGCCATGGTGTTAATGCCTTTTTTAAAGAGAGAAGCGACATAACTTTTTTCATCGTTCTGGTTTTCTTTTCTATTCGCAATGATTTTTTCCAGATGGGATAAAAAACCGAAATTTGCTTCGTTTTTTTCATTCCAGCAGGTATCACTTCCTGTATGACATGTAGGGCCTACAGGAGTAACCATGATTAATAGGGTATCATTATCACAATCAATACTGATATCAACTACATTCAAGAAGTTACCACTCTCCTCACCTTTTGTCCAAAGTCG
>JASFYU010000106.1:0-35977 GCA_045046905.1 Flavobacteriaceae bacterium
ATTTCCTCGTGCTTTTAGGCCTGATATTTTTCCGTTTTTCCAATTGGACGGCAAGGTGGGTAAAATTCGTATAAAACCCTCATGAGACTGTAACAATAGTTCTGCAACCCCGGCGGTATATCCGAAATTTCCATCGATTTGAAAAGGCGGATGCTCATCGAACAAATTATGGGCTATTGATATCTGAAAAAACTTTTTGATATTTTCCTCTGCAGATTCGGCGTTCAACAAACGGGCGTTCATACTAATCATCCATGCCCTACTCCACCCTGTACCTGCTCCTCCATGTTGTAGACGGTAATCAATTGTTTTTTGTGCCGCGGCAAAAGCTTCGACATTGCTTTCAACAATTTCGTCACCAGGGTGCAAGGCATATAAATGAGACATGTGGCGATGTCCTTTTTCGGGTTCTTCATAAGCTTGGTTCCATTCCAAAATACGACCGTCTTCGCCAACCTGTACCCCAGAGTGCAATTTCAGGCGTTTTTCAGTCACTTCTTTGGTAAAGGCATCATCAATTCCTAAAACTACCGCAGCCTCCAAAACATTATCGAATACCTCGCCAATAATCTGATGTCCCATGGCACTACCAAAAGAAATAGCGGCCGCTTTACCATTGGCTGCTATATATGAATTCTCTGGGGAGACCTCCGGAGAGGATACCCATGCACCACTGAGCTCGTCCCAAACGAGCCAATCTAAATAGAACTCGGCAATATTCTTCAAAACCGGATAGGCACTATCCTTCAAAAATTGCTGATCTTGAGTAAATCTAAAATGCTCCCAGTAATGTTGGGCGCACCAACCGCCGCCATGGATCCATGAACCCCAATACGCTCTTTCAGCACGCATAACTGGCGTACCCCATAGATCGCTCGCATGATGCGCCATGGCACCCCTCATACCATACTGCTCTTTGGCCGTTACCTTACCCCGCTCTAACACCTTGTCTAAATACGTGAAAAAGGGCTGGTGCAGTTCACTTAGATTGGCGACCTCCGCAAGCCAGTAATTCATTTGCAAATTAATATTCAAATGATAATCGGCATTCCACGGTGCTTCTATATGTTCATTCCAAATACCTTGTAAATTTGCAGGATTTGTTCCTTGTCTTGAAGACGATATCAATAAATATCGGCCATATTGAAAGAGTTTTGCTGCCAGATCGGGATCATCTGAACCCTCCTTTATGCGTTGTAAACGCACATCGATAGGCAGACTGTCCAACGCTTTTCCTTCCAAAGTAAAAGCCAACCTATCATACAAATTTTTATAATCTCTTATATGTGTCTTGAGAAGTTCATCAAATGATTTATGGGTTACCTTAGACAAGGTCTCCGTATTTTTCGCCTTATAATTTTCACCATGATAAAAAGAAGTGTTACCCACTATGTATAGCGTTACCTTTTTCACCCCTTGAAGTTTCAGCACCCCATTTTCTGCAGTTACTGAACCTAATTCATTTTCGACTTTCAATCTAGTTTCAAACTTCACCCCATAATCCAAAGGAAAAGGGGCTGAGAATTTTCTTCCCCCAAATTGGGTAACTATTCCCTTCATACTAATCTCCGTATCCGAAGGGTTTGTAACCGTAACAGTAGGTCGACCATGGTCTTTCGGACGATCTAATTTTAAAGTAAAATTCATTCCCTCGGGGGCGGTCGTAGCCAATGCGATTACAAGCACATCATCAGGGCTAGAGGCAAATACTTTTTGCGAGTATTCATTACCGTTCGATGTATACTTTACTGAGACGAGTGCCTCATCAAGGCTTAGGGAGCGCTTGTAATTCGACACCTGTTTTTCACCCTCGAAATCAATGTACAGATCCCCCATGGTCTGATGAGATCGCACAATGGTTTTGTAAGAAAATTTTTCTACTATCAGACTATCAACCTCACTTGTCTTACCCTCTTTTAAAAGTTGGCGTATATCTTCTAAATCTTGCGGTGTACCTTTGACATCTCCAAAATCGGGACCTCCAGGCCACATAGAATCCTCATTCAATTGAATGCGTTCGTGTTGAGGGTCACCAAAAACCATGGCTCCCAAACGACCGTTGCCCACTGGCAATGCCTGCATCCATTCCGATGCAGCTTGGGCATACCACAACTCATCTACAGCCTCCTTTGATTCTTCAGCACAGGATAAAAGAACTATGCCTAACACTACGGTTATTATCTGTTTCATTTTTTTTATTTTATCTCAAAGTTTTAATTTTGTCTCTAATAAATTCTGCCCATACCTCATAGCCTTTGGGTTTTAAATGTATTTCGTCACTACTGTAATAATCGCTGTTTAAAGTACCATTTTTATCACTGAAAAACTCCATCATATTATAATAATGAACCGACTTTTTATTTCCTAAAGGGGCAATCAATTCATGTATTTTATCATACTTCTTTCTTCGGTCGGAACTTTGGCTCAAACCTGTGGGAAGTGGGCCAAAAAACAGCACTGTTGAATTTGGTAGCTTTTCTTGGATCAATGCAATATTCAAGCGAATTCCTTCAGCTACCTCATTGGCCGTATTATCTCCAAAATTATTAACCCCTATGGCAAGACTTATAAAATCAGGTTCACATTCATCATAATGGCCATTTTCCATCCTCCATGCCACATGTTGTGTTCTATCTCCTGAAATGCCAGCCCCAATAATCTTCAGTCCGTCGAAGTAGGTTTCGACCGCTTTTTTTCCCGGATAATGGGTAATATATGATCGATTGCCCCCAAACCCTTGGGTTATGGAGTTTCCTATTAACAAAAGGTCAACTTTGCCAGAATTCATGCATAGAGAATCAATATCATTGGCCTGGGCCCACCAATCTTTTCCTTCGACCCACCCTGCTGCGGAACGGTATTCGGATCCCGGTGCCGGTAGCACCGCAAAATTTATCTTCTTATTCGTCGCCCTTAAAATAAAATCAACAATCGGTGTTGGATTTTTTAAACTATGAGGATGATGCCCTACTCCTGGTTTATAAATAACCTTAATATGGCCACCTGCATCCTTGATTTCTCTTTCAAAAAGAGCTGTGTTTTCACTGACAGGAACCACCATATCTGCTTCTCCGCAAACATGAAACATAGGAAAACCCGCCTGCGCTATCGCCCTAGTTTTATGAATCGGGTTTCCGGTAAAGCTATTTATCGACGCTTCGGAATGCAATTCATATATATTCTTGAAATCCTCCAAATCCTCGGGGCTCCCTTTACCTTTTCCTGCTCCCCCTGGCCAACTAAAACCATCTAGTACGGGAGCATCAGCATATATACAGGCCACTTTTTCAGGGTTTTCAACGGCCCAATTGTAAATTATTAAGCCGCCCCTACTCAAGCCTTCTAACACTACTTTTTTAGCCAATCTAGCATTGGTCATCAAGGCATAAAAGGCATTCCATCTCTCTACCGCCTCTTCTCCTCCGAATAAATTAGCAACATCGCAATATGCAATATGAAAACCCCTTTCGAGTAAGGCGATATCTGTTTGAGGTTCGTGGCCCCAAAAACGGGCCCTTAGTACCCATGGGGCTCCTTTTGCTACATTCTTGGGCCGTACTATTTTACAATCGACCCCCTTGAATTTGAAATCAGTTTGGATAAAGCCATAAAAATTGCTCTCCTGTTTTTTATGTATTGACAAGCTATTCACTACGTTAACGCTAGAACCCACTTCTTGAATCACGGCTTCATAGACTCTTTTGGCAATGCGGGTGGCCCCCAAGGAGGAAGGATGTATGGTATCAGGAAAAAGATTAGGTTCCCCAACAAATAACTGATATAGATCTATCACCTCACTTTGAGTATCGTAGGCGACTTTTTGGGTCAAGGGTATTATTTGGTCCTTGATAATGGGGTTCCAAATACCAGTTAAATCCTTTACGAATGAGGGCACGGGAAGCAGCAAAACTACCCTAACATCTTTATTTTTGGCTTTGAATGATGCTATCAGCTCCTTATAGTCACTGTCAAAATCAGTATCTAAATACACTCTGTTTTGCTGCTTGGTATCATTTGTTCCTAATTTAACAAAAACAATATCAGGAGAAAAGGCCAGCGCCTCTTTATACCTATCAGACGCCCAATACGGGGTATCGCCCTTTTTTAAAAGTGTATTACCATTTACCCCGAAGTTTTCGACTTGGTAGGTATCGCCGAGCATTGCTTGCAGTTGCTGAGGATAGGCATTCATTTCACGATTGGCCATACCCGCTCCGTACGTAATACTATTGCCGACACAGGCAATTTTAATACTAATGGGTTCTTCTTGAGTCGCTTTGTTTTGACATGATCCTAGGCAAAGAATAGCAAAAAATGATACTATATAAAAAAAACACTTCTTCATAATTCAACTTAAATCTTCAATTTTTTAATTCCTATTTGATGAGTGTATACTCAAATTATTCGATTGTCAACCATCGATACGAATTTGCAGGTATGCTAACTTCGATGGTAATATGATAATCTCTGGTCAATAGATACTCTTTTGATTGCCCTTCTTCTTCGCTTACTTTTGCAGAAGATGTCAGGCCCGTGTAATACAATGGCAATTTAATAGTCCTTTGCATAAGCGCATCGGTAGGATTGAAAACCATAAGCAATCCTTTTTCTTTTAGATTAGGGTTCACGTGCATAAAGCCGTCCCAATCTTTGCCTGATGGGCGTTTTAAATGAATAATATCACTATTTAAAATAGCTCGATATTCTTTGTACCAATCGATTACCTTTTTGACAACAGCTTTTGTCTTAGGGGTATCAAACAATCTTGGACCTCTATAGCATGCCTGTACTCCTGAACCGTAATTTTGCATCATATGGTTTTCATAAGCATCTAAATGATCATTTAAAGGCTCTAATGTCGCCGCTTCACCACCCCCGTGATATTCGGTAAGCGGAACAAATGTCCAACACATACTAGGAATACTTTTCCAAAGGCCATCGTAAATATTGGTACGCCCAAGTACTAATTGCCGGTCTCGGGGCAATGACCAATTGACTTCTCGATACCCAATACCCGTTTTATTAGTTCCTGAATTGAGGTAAAAATCAGGCACGTTCATATAAATGCCTTCTGAGCGCATCCACTTGTACAGGCCTTGAATTTGTGCGTATTGTTTCCATTGTGAATCTTCAAGTCCATTATGATGCGCATGGGTGGTCGAGGCACACACATTACCAGGATAGGAGCCATCATTTTCAAAGACTTGCATTCCCGTTTTTTGAAAAAACGTTTTTATTTTTCTGAAATATTCATACCCCCATTCACTGCTTAAACAGGGCGAGGAACCAAAAATCATTCCGCCACGTTTACCCGTTTCAGGGTTGATGACATCGACTTCGTCACTGATCCATCTACTCGACAATAAAGAATAGCCCCCAAGTGCTATGCCTTTAGAATTGGCGTAAGCAACAAGTTCTTTGAATTTCTGATACTCCCCTTCAGCTTCCTTCTCCATATTGAGGCCGCTACCAAAGCTTAAAATAATCATTTCATACCCCACTTGGGCACATTGATCAACAGCAGCTTTTATTTTTTCGGAATCCGTTGATGTTAGATGTAAAAAAATAGGGTTCTCGGTGGTCCAGGGTGAAATGGTACGGTACATTTTTCTTAGAAACAGTCCTTTTCGCTCTTTATCATAACTATCAAAGGGGGTCTCCCATACTCTGAAGGTACGTAAGGAGCCGCCTGAAACAATTCCTGTATCGGGACCCAAAGGCGGTTTTACTTCTAAAATGCAAGGCAACTGCAAGGGGTAATTGGTTTGCGAAGTATAGCGCGGATCGGTCTCCCAAAAGGTGGTCTTATCCGACGTTTTTTGCTGCATGCCACCAAAAGCATAATCAGTTTCTATATGAATGTTCGGCTTTTCGAAATAATCGGGTATGTCTACTAAGCTTTCACCTTCTACCATTGCCAATTGCTCTAATTTGAAAGTATTCAACTGAATTAGTAAATCACTTTTATTAATCACTTCGATCCATTTACCCAAGGTCGGGAGCCCATCGTAGAGTTCATAATGTACTTTGACCTCTATGTCATCTTTAACTAGTGTGAAAATGAGCTCTTTGCCAGTAGGCATTTCTCTATTAGAAGCCCAACGTACCCGTTTCCACTTCATCCTGTCCGCAATATCTTTGACCTCAAAATCTTTGATTAAAAATGAATTTGGAGTAGCCGCCAATTGATCAACCCACTTCATTAAGGTATATGCATATTCGGGTTGCTTGCTCAATCCGCCAATGGTATATGCTTTTCCATCAATAGTCAATACGCCTTCATTCGAGACGGCACGCAACAAACTTTCGCCTGTCATTTGATTGATATAATCTATAGTTGCCAAATTGGGAAGCACACGAAATACCCTAGCTATCAGTCCATTTGAAATGATAATATCCTTGCCACTGGTTGATTTATATACCTCGGCCCTGGCCTTTGAATTATTGATTAGCCAATCAAAATCGGGTTGTTTTAGCGGAAAGCTCATAACCGGCAATCGATTTATTTTTGAGCTTATTCGATTCCTAATTTTCTTGGGTAATATTGGCACCTCCCCCGTATGATTCGATGGTACGAGAACAGGAGCCATTTCAAAATAATCGATTCTGGGATCTATCCATACGGCATGATCACCACTAAGGCCGTCACCTGCATCTTCGACCACCATTTCTAATACACCGCCTTTAACTTGTATGTTTACATCTTTGGCCGTATCACCTTTACGCATAACACCACTATTAAATACTTCTTTGCCATTATGCAATAGTGTGAAAATTACGCTGCCATCATCTACTTTGCCATTTTCACCTTCAACACCAACAAACTGCTTTTTTGTAGCGGTTACAGTATAAAAAATTCTTTTGCCATCGGTTAGCGGTATAGATTTTATGGTTTTTAAGCTATAATCAATTTTAGAATCATTCACACCAACTTTGGCGGAGAATGATAAACCATTGTACATTTTTATTTTTAGGCTAGACTTGGCATGTACGCCAATACCTTTTGTAAACTTCTCCCCGGCTATAGACAGCTGTTCTCCGGTCACCGATTTATTCTTGACCGCGGCACCATAACGCTGTTGGGCTAATGTAATCTCCATATCGCCAATGGCTACATAAGATTGCGCATTGCTATTGAAATGCACCCCAATACATAACACAAAGACCATTACTATGTTCTTATACAAATCAGACCTCATGGTGTCATAAATTTCCATATTACTTTTTTGGTGTAGCCGTAAGGCTTGTTTTTTTTAGGCTTGGAAATACTTCCTTTTAGCTGCCCTTTCCTATCTTTTTCAATGGTGATTCTCACCTCTGAAAACGCTCCATTTTCAAAATTAAAACTTAAACCGTCATCATCGTATAAGGTATATGTACTTTCTTTTTTTCCGTAATGTCGAATGGTCAGATCCATTTTCTCATTGGGTGCTGGTGCTTGATTGTGTGGAGGAATCATGGGTATGATACCACCATCTTTTACAAAAAGTGGAATTTCATCCAATCCGGGGCGTATTGTGATAATTTCTTCTTCGCCAACCAATTCTCCCGTATAAAAATCATACCACTTTCCTTTGGGAAGCACTATTTCTCTCTTTTTTTCACCAGCAAACATCGGTGCAACTAGAATGTCATCGCCCATCATATATTGGTATCGCACTTCTTTGGTCGTATGGCCAGCATACGGATTGATGGTCGCATCTATATTTCCTGCAATTTTTTCCGATTTGAACGAAAACCCTTCTAATAATTGCATCGCCCTAAACGGGGGAATACCTTTTGACTGATACGCTCTAAAAGCCGTATACATATAGGGCAATAACCGCATACGTAGTTGTGCCACTTCGCGTACTTGCTTCTCCACTTCAGGAAACGACCAAGGTTTGGTACCATCTGACCAAGCATTCAGCATCGCCATAGGTGAAAAACAAACCGTTTGCATGCGCCTCAACCATTCCTCTGATGACTTTGAAGCGCGTACCTCAGGCGTCCAAAGGACACCTATATAACTGCTATTGATCAAGGCGGTAATAAAATCTTTGTGGCTGTAGTAATCATTGTATATCACATACGGAAAACTACTTGCTCCTGCATTTGAAGCCCTTACCAACCCATAGGTTCGCTGATTTTTTTCCCTGAACCAGTCCGCTGTCATTTTTTGTATCAAAGTACCGTATATCTGGCGCATTTCTTCTGCCGTTGTACCCGATGGAAAGGTGGCAACATCAGGCCATAGCCATTGATCATACCCATCGACTTCATCAATTTTATAACCGCTTACCCCAATATCTAGATGGTTTTATAAAAATGTTCCTTAAATAACGCCCTAGTTTCCTCCAAGGTTAAATCAGGTACAATTCCGTTCCATACCGTATGAGAGCCTGAAAATGGTTTTACCTTTTTATATAAACCACCGACCGGTGACACATACGGATTTAACCATAAATTGGCGCGAATGCCCTTGTCAAGAAGCTCATCGATAAACTTCTTCGGCTCCGGAAAGCGTGTTTTCTCCCATTCAAACGTACAGGGGTATGACATCGTCTGCCATCCGGGTTCCACACCGATAAAATTCAGCGGAAAATCATGGTCTTCAAATTCAGAGACTTCTTTTAAAATATCCTTGGCCGAATACAAGGTAAGTACACGCTGCGTAAACCCCAATCCCCATTTTGGAGGTAAATAACCGCCCCCAGAAAACAGATTATACCGCTGCACCACTTCTAACATCGACCTCCCTCCAAAAACATAGACTTCGGTGCCATCTGCAGGTACCAAGATTTCTACCGCATCGGAATACGGTTGCGCTTCCCATTCAGGATTAGAATTTCTATTGCGGAGTACAGGCTTATCATCGGCATCTATTCGAATACCAGTACCTGCATATACCGTAATATAGTTGGCCGCGTCAATCAAGACTCCATACCCCTCGGTCGATATATAAAATGGAACGGGCGCATGTGTACGCCCATTATCGCTTTTACCATAATGATCTACATGCAGATTCAATATTCTACCCCGTTGGTTATGTGTTTTAAAATTAAGACCCAGCCCAAAAAGTTCTTCTTCCTTGTGTAGAGGAAATCGCAAATAAGTCTTTCCTTTAATGACTTTGGCATTAATCTTTGCTTTATCCAAAGGAAAATCGACCCTTGACAGCGTATTCAAGCCCTTTTCATTCGGTGAGGTATCGGCAGCCTTTAAAAGGGTAATCTTCTGCCGTTTTCCTATGGTAGTATGCCAGATACCATTTTGAACCTCTTTCCAATTTAATACCTCTTGACCAAAGGCGGCAGAAGACAAAAAAACAAGGAAAAGGGAGGTCAATACAAGGTATTTCTGATTGATTATTCGATGAATTTTCATTACTCTAAATGGTGTATTTTCTGTTAAATCACATAACCACTATAAGGGTTCAACCTCAGGCGTATTCTAACCAAAATCCTAAGCCCCAAATGGCATTTTTGCATAGACCGTTTCTAAATCGAGTTGATCTCCCATATCTCTTTGCAGCCTTACTAAATCTTTGAAAAGTATTTTAAGCCGATCTGCATTCTTAGGATCCGATGCGATGTCATGTAGTTCAAGGGGGTCTTCGAGCAAATTAAACAGTAACACCTTTTGTGATCTAGGGTAAAGTATTAATTTGTAGTTATCCTTTCTAATCATACGCTGCGACTCTTTTTCATAGGTGCCATAAATAGCCTCATAAGCCCCTTTTTTCTCACTATCATCAATATGCCCTAACAGGCTATTAAATTCAATATATTCTGGCTTTTCAATGCCCCCCAAATCTAATGCCGTGGCCATAACATCTTGCAGATACACATCTGCAGCTACCTTTTTGCCTTTAGGTATATTTGGACCAACAACCATTAACGGAACCCTCATACTATGATCATACATATTCTGTTTACCCATAAGGCCGTGCTCTCCAACGGCCAAGCCATGATCTGAGGTATAAAAAATATAGGTATTCTCCATGAGTCCTTTTTCCTCCAAGGCATCTAAGATGTCTTTTATTTGATCATCTAAATGCGTGGTTATAGCATAATACTCTTGTCTATTCACTTTTACCGAATATTCGGTTCTTGGAAAAGGCGCCAATTTCTCGTCTCTTAACTTACGACCGGCACCCATAGTCTCGCCATACGGGTTTTCTGACATAAAACTCTCTGGAACCGAAATATTGTCTAAAGGGTACTTATCTACATATTCTTTGGGAGATTGTCTTGGATCATGTGGCGCATTAAAAGCGATATACATGAAAAAAGGCTGTTTCTTTTGCGCTGCGCTGTCAATAAAGGCAACCGCATCATCTTTAACCAGTTCGCTCCAATGTTTAGGGCCTTCCCAATAGCCGCCAAATTCTTTTTTCCAAGGTTTCCACAGCGTATCATTCACACTTCGAGGCCGGTTATAGCCTTCAGGGGTAGCCAAGGGCATGCCCCGTAATACATGACCAACATGATTGAAAACTTCTTTGGGTTTTGCATTTACATGCCATTTTCCTGTCATATAAGTGTCGTAACCAGCGGTTTGCATTAACTTAGGCCAAGTCTTATCAATATCTTCACCCTTTGCATAGTTTTCTGAAATTTGTTTCGCCCTCCATATTGAGCGTCCACTTATAAGCATGGCTCTAGACGCAATACAAACAGCACCCCGCCAACTACCCATATTATAGGCATGGGTAAAGGTGGTCCCGTTTGCGACCAATTTATCCATGGCAGGTGTTATAACTTCAGGGTTTCCTAAGGCATTGACGTCTTTAAAACTCTGGTCATCAGAAAACAAAAAGATAATATTAGGTTTGGCTGAGACATCAGAGAGGTTTTCTTGTTTCTTATCCGTTTCGCCCCGACATCCCATTAAAAGTGTACATGCCAAAAAATAACTTAGTAATTTTCTCATATATAACTGTATTAATTATCAATAATCTTTTCCATTTTTACTTGCCATTACCGAGATTAACCATAGATCTAACTGCCCCTTCATTGTCTCTGCTAATTCAGGCATTTTTTCTATGATGTTTTTTTCTTCCCCCACATCTTCAATCAGATCATAGAGCTCAAAAGTCTCGCCTTTGTCTGTGCTTATGAGTTTGTATCTTTCAGATACCCATGAAATTTTATTTAAATATATAAATCCAATCGGTGATTTCCTTTCTTTGAATTCTTGAGATATAAAGGGTAGAATACTAATGCCGTCTAATGGTCTTTTCGCTGGGTATTCTATCGCGAGCATATCAAGCACGGTGGGTAATATATCACTTGTTGTCATAGCAACATTTACCTTACGAACACTTAATTTATCTTTCCAAACCATAAAAGCGGGTACTCGAACACCACCTTCATACAAGCTTCTTTTTCTGCCCCTAAACAGCCCAGCACTGCCTGGCGTACCATTCTCAGGCCCATTGTCACTACAAAACAAAACTATCGTATTTTCTTGTACCCCAAGATTTTCAAGCATTTGCCATAATCTACCCATCTGGGTGTCCATACCCGTTATGCTACCATAATACAGTTGTTTCTTTAACCCCAGTTGCTTGTATTCACTTCTGGCTAGACTATCGGCGACCACTGGTAAATGAGGGGTATGAAACCAAATGGTCGTAAAAAAAGGATGCTTTTTATTTACTGCCGTCTTAGCAAAGCGAATAACCCTGTCCATAATCACCTTGGAATCATCTCCTTTAATCTCAGTGGTATCAATGGTTTCATCACCGATCCAATAGGCCGTTCCATAGGGCTCCTCCTTGCTCTTTTTTACTTTTTTCCATCCATATCTCAAACTCTCACCAACTTCAAAACTCTTTGGTTTTATCATGGGGTCGTAGGTAGGAACCTTTGATTCTGTAGAAAAATAAAAATCATAACCATGGTCGGTTGGTACTGAATAGTCTTTCTCGAATTTTTTTCTTCCTCCCCTATTGGCATCATAGGTTTTCTTGGTCAATGTTCCTAAATGCCATTTACCAAAATGACCATTTATATAGCCATGGTTTTTTAATATCTCAGGTAGTGTAATCTCTTCCTCTTTCATATGCCCTGAATTGGCATTTGGGATATTCATTCTTAACGGATTTCTACCGGTAATAAAACTTGCTCTTGTTGGAGAACATACCGGCGAAGCAGAATAAAATCGGTTAAATATGATTCCTTGAGATGCCATATCGTCTATATTCGGAGTCTTCACCTCTCTGTTTCCATTAAATCCGACATCAAACCATCCTAAATCATCAGTCATCACCAAAATGATATTGGGCTTTTCACCAATAGTCTCCTTACCTGAATTCACATTAGCTTTAGGAAGGTCCTTACAACTACCTAAACAGAATAAGACCGAATATAGAAAAATGTAATTTTTAGTTGTATTCATCCTTATTTCAAAGCAAGATTTACGATAAACAATACACACATAATCAGCCTTTTGCAAACATCAGTTGAGCTGCCTTTCTGGCGAAACAGCTTACCTTACCGCTGAGATTAAATCTGGTTGTGAACCTATAAATTTTAGTTTTCAAAAACTTCTAATTGCTTCCATTCTTCACCCCCCAAGCTAGGGTCGTTTTTCATTTTGGCACCTGGAGTACTCCTTCCATTTTCGATATATGAAACCATAAGCTGTTTCAATTCACCACTCACTTCTGTATGTTGCCCGAAAAGATTTTGTTCCTCAGCCGGGTCCTTTTCCAAATCATACAACTGAAATTTGGGTAGTTTCTTTACTTCTTCAGAATTGGGTTTGGGGTCGCTCCAACCACCAGAACCGGGGCAAAAAATAAGCTTCCAATTTTGCTTTCGTATAGCAAAGCTACCATTAATAGAATGGTGTACCGTAGCCTCGCGTAAATAATTCGAAGCATTTGGATCTTGAAAAAGAGGTCGCATTGAAAAACTATCTTCACCTTCATTTTCCTTGACTTCAATACTAACAATATCAGCGCAGGTAGCAAAGAGATCCGTGGTACAGATTGTCTTATCAGAAACCGAACCAGGTTTTATTTTTTTCGGCCATTTTACAATAAAGGGAACTCGGTGACCGGCCTCATAAATATCAGCCTTGTGGCCCCTATAAATATGACTTGGATTATGGCCCTTTTCTGCCAACACCTTAAAATCAGCTTGCGGAGAACACCCATTATCGCTTGTGAAGATTACAATGGTATTATCGGCTATTCCTTCTTTAATCAAGATGGCATTCAGCCGACCCATGAAAGCATCGATCTGCATGACAAAATCGGCATAGGGGTTGATTCCACTTTTTCCTAACCATTCCTGTGTAGGTACAATGGGCGTATGTGGTGAAGGCAGTGCCAAATACAGAAAAAAGGGCTGTTCCCCATTCGCTTGTTTTTTGATATAATCGAATGATTTTCTAAAAAAATTAGGGGTGACATCCTCATGTACAAAGTCAGCAGCCGTAGGCCCCTTTCGCCACCAGGTATATTTGCCCAAATCTTCAGTAATCGTGTTTACCTCAGCCGTAACTTTACCATTTTCAACATATACATAGGGCGCCATATCTAAAGATCCAGAATGGCCATAGGCATAGTCAAAACCCAAATCATTCGGAATATTGGTTACCGGCCCTGTAAAATCTATATTATCAAAATCTTTGGCGTTCCAACCTTCTCCACCCCTATTAGTCGAATCTTTGAGTGCCCAATCCCATCCTAAATGCCATTTTCCAATGAATGCAGTATGATATCCTGCCTTTTTTAACATGGAAGGCACGGTACTTCTATCTTTTGGAATCAGTGCTTTTGATTTTCCGGTCAACACGCCTTGTTTAAGGGGACTTCTCCAATTGTATCTTCCAGTCAGTATACCGTATCTGGTGGGTGAGCAAACAGCTGACGAGGTATGGGCATCTGTAAACTTCATACCGTCCGAAGCTAGCGCATCAATGTGGGGAGTACGTATTTTTCCTTCGGTATTAAAAGCGCCAATATCACCATAGCCCAAATCATCGGCCAGAACATAGATGATATTGGGAAGTTTTTCATCTACTACACTAACTTTCTTTTGTTCAGAACAACTCAAAAAAATCAATAAAACACAATTGATAAGCAAAAGAGCTAGGCCCTTTTTTCTTTTATCCTTTTTATACGTATTTTTCATTGTATACAGTGGTTATTGTTATGCCTTATCTTAAGGGTATTGAAAATAGCATGCATACTACTTCATCATTTTTTTAGCGTATAGAATGCAAAGAGCACTTACTTATGATGAACCAAAAGAACATTCTCTTGATAGGGTATAATCTATGGGGGCTATGTCAGCCATTAATTTTTGGTTATTTTAAAAACATAGGCATAGGCATTCTCCTCTAAAACCTTATTCGGATTAAAAACAGGCATATCAAGAACCATATGAGGCCCTGATTGATGCCAGGAAACCTTTTCACCAGTGGCCAGCAGGGTCACTTTCGCCCCTTTGTTCGGAATAAAATCATTAATCTGCAAATTACCCTCCTTCCATTTAGGTGCAATAGCAAAAAAAGAGGTGTTGTTCTGCGTGAAAAATAGTTCCTTCACGGCATGACCAGGTTCAGGATCTACGGTTTGTTTAAGAATAAAATCACCCCCTAAATAATGTTTTATATGCTTTGTATTTTGCTCGCCTTGCGACCATTGAAAAGAATTTTTCCATGGTTTTGTACCATATATGGCCTCGCCATTAATTTTTAGCCATTTCCCAATTTGCAGAAGACGTTCTTGCATAATAGGTGGAATATTGCCGCGTGAATCGGGACCTATATCTAACAACAAATTGCCTCCTGTACTCACAATATTCACTAACATTAAAACCAATGCTTTAGGAGTATTATAGTCTTGGGCATCTTCATTTTGGTTATATCCAAAGGAGAAGCCCATACCACGGCATTCTTCCCAGGGTTTATCGAAGCCAGGCGCTTCAGATTCATATTCGGTAGTAAAATAGCCTCCATGATGTTTTCTAACCCCTTTACCCCATCTGTCATTCACTACAATGGAATTTTTTACTTTAGATTCATTGAACAACCAGGCTAAAAATTCTTTAGATTTCCATTTTTCATCCTCCATTTCCCACTCGCCATCGACCCAGAGAATATCAGGTTCATAGCTTTCGACCAAATCCTTGATTTGAGGCTGAAAATGTTCAGTTACAAAACGCTTTTTATCATTCTGCCACCATGGGTGATACCATTCATACAGTGAATAATAAAGTCCCATTTTTATATCTGTTTTTTTAATGGCCGCCGATAGCTCTCCTACCAAATCACGTTTTGCACCAACCTCCATACTATTCCATGCAAAACCCCTGTCATTGGCCTGTTTATTAGGCCATAAGGTAAAGCCGTCATGGTGTTTTGAGGTCAGGACAATATATTTAGCTCCTGCTTTTTCAAAAAGTTGGACCCATTCATCAGGCTCGAACAAATCTGCCTTAAACATTTCACCAAATTGAAAATAGCTAAAGTCTTTTCCATAGGTTTTTTCATGATATTTGGCTACTTCATCTCCCTTAAAATCTCCGTTACCAAAAAGCGACCTACTCTGCAACCAATATTGGTACCACTCAGAATATGTTCCTTTCGGCGACCATGCAGGCACAGAATAGGGACCCCAATGAATGAAAATTCCGAATTTAGCATCTTGAAACCAATCGGCAACTGGCCTAGAATCTAACGACTCCCATGTGGGCTCGTATTGTTTCTGTGCTATGACAGCAAAAGGAAAAGTGAAACACAGTAGGGCTAAAAGTAATTTTCTGAAGCTCATAATTACAATCAGGTTATTTTTAGCATATCAACTATATTATCTCAATTACTTAAATAGGTCTTCTTTAAAACTAAAGCGAGACTCCCCGTTTCCACGGAATAAAGTCATCCTGACCCAATATTTCGGCACAGGTTTTATGCTCACCACTGGCTATCTCTATTATAAGATTAATGAGTTCATTCGACAAGTCTTCTAAAGAGGTCTGTTCTGAAAAAAGTCTACCAGCATCAAAATCAATAATATCCTTCATGCGTTGTGGCAGCATACTGTTCGATGATATTTTGACCACTGGACATACTACATTACCTGTCGGCGTACCCAGTCCTGTTGAAAATAAAATCATATTCGCACCAAAAGCCGCCAGACCCGTTGTAGATTCTACATCATTACCGGGTGTACACAATAGATTAAGCCCCTGTTTTGAGGTGTATTCACCGTAATCTAAAACATCAGTCACTGGCCCTCTGCCTCCTTTTGTTGCTGCTCCTGCAGATTTTACGGCATCGGTTATCAAGCCATCCTTAATATTACCAGGCGATGGGTTCATATCAAAACCCGACCCTACTGCAATGGCTCTTTTACTGTAGCTATCCATAATTTGGATAAACTTATTCGCAATCTCTTCGCTTGTACATCGATCAATTAAATCTTGTTCGACCCCACATAATTCTGGAAATTCAGAAAGGATACTTCGCCCACCCACTGCATTAATTTTATCGGCGACATACCCTATCAATGGATTGGCCGATATTCCTGAAAACCCATCAGACGCACCACATTCAAGCCCAATGCTCAAGGCACTTAAAGGCGCGGGCTGTCTCGAAATCGTATCTGCTTTTTTCAAAGATTTATAGGTTGTGTCAATAGCGGCAATAAGCATCTCATTCTCTGTCGAAAACTGTTGCTGTTCAAAATAATGTACGGGTTTATCAGTTTTAAAAGAAGTGTTCAAAGCCTCTTGCAACATACTTACTTCTGCGTTCTGACACCCCAAGCTCATCACGGTCGCTCCTATAACGTTAGGGTTTTTTATATAACCCGCCAATACATTGACCAAAGTTTGGGCGTCATCACGAGTACCTCCGCACCCACCTTCATGAGTGAGAAATTTAATACCGTCTATATTCTGAAAAACACGGTCTTGATAGGTTTCCGAAGATTCTGTATACACCTCCTCAACAAGACCATTGACCAGTTTTCTGATTCTAAATCGATACGGATTCTCCTTTTTAAAGCCCAGTTCGGCTTCAAAGGCTTCTTGTAACACTTTTAAATTGCGGTTCTGACAAAAAACCATCGGTATAAATATCCAATAATTTGCCGTACCCACTTGTCCGTCATTTCTGTGATAACCCATAAAGGTCCGATTCTCCAGATGATCTACATTGGGTGATTGAAACTGGTATTGATGATTCCTGAATGCATAAGGCGCAGCTATATGTTTAAGGTTATGTACAGTAATCGCGCCACCTAGACCTATGGCCTTGACGACCTTGCCTACTGGAACGCCATACATGCTTACTATATCGTCGACCTCGAATGATTTCAAAGCAATTTTGTGCTTTACGGCAATATTTTCGGCCACGACTAACTCCTGCCCATTAACCTGTAAGACATCTCCTTTGTCTAGACCTTCCAAGGCCACCGCTACATTATCTGTTGGTGATATAATCAAAAAGTTCTTCAATGTTCTTATATATTAATTTAGAATAACATATGAACTCGATTGAGTTATTTTATTCTTTAGGGTTCATTTTTGGTGATAAAACAATTTTTACAGGGCAAAAATAGACTCTTTGAGTTTTGAAAACCACCAATAAAATTACCTAATTTAATACTTTTTTACCCCATAATTTCAGATTACCTCAACTCGACGCTTATTATGCAATTATTCACCCGAAGTTAATTTCGGCTAAAGAGAAACTCTTTTTCCATACTTCTACGGCCTTTTTCGTTGCAATAGCCCTGCTATCACGCCTCAAATGCGCCTTGAACTACAATCAAATAGCAGTTTTTTATCTGAAAAGTACTCCGCTGAATAGTTACCTTATTTTACAGAAATAAACTATCATATTCGCCATTACCAATAGGAAAACCGTGTCTTATTTCTACTTGTTCAAACCCTTCTCAATTGACCATAAAATGTTCTTTTGGCTCCATAATTTAGAGACTGTCTTCATTATTGAAGTTTATGCCGATGAATATACATCGTCGGGGTCATTTTTGCAATGGATTTGAACTGACGATTGAAATTCGAAATATTACTGAAGCCTGATTCATAACAAATGGCGGTTACATTATCTTCGTCCTCAATAAGCAACTTACAGGCATAACCAATCCTTATTTCATTGAGATACCTTGTAAAGGTTTTTCTGTGTACGCGTTTAAAAAACCGACTAAAAGAAGAGGGGTTCATATATATTATCTCGGCGACATCTTTTGAGCGAATGGGGTTTTTAAAATTTTTAAAGACATAGGCATAAATTTTGTCCAAATCCTTATTCGAGGCTCTATTAAAGGAATCACCGAAAGCTAAGCCAGATAAGAATTTGAACTTGTCATGCTTTCCAAGCAAATGCAATATGTTAAGAAGTTCTATAGTTCTCTTAAACCCACTAAATCCAATCAGCATCTGTATTCTATCCAATAATTGACTATCGACTTCCAAAAAATGAATGCCGCGTCGTGCCCTATCGAAGAGATCATAAATAATCTTCATCTCAGGGATCTCAAAAAAATTTTTACCCAAAAAATCCATATCAAAATGCACGGCTATGGCCTCTGCCTGTAATCTTGATGTCTCATCAAAATACAACTCATCATTGAGCCACATATGAGGTAGGTTTTTACCGATAAGAACTACTTCACCCTCTTCGAACTTTGCAATACCGTCACCAATAAAACGCGTACCTGTACTCCTTAACAAGACAACCAATTCTAATTCGGGATGGTAATGCCAAATTTTCAAGAAGTGAGGGTATCTATTATGGGTTATCGTAAACGAACTATTTTCTTTACTGGTTCTATTAAGCAGATGCAGTTTCATAAAGAAATTTATAGTTTATACGCTGAGTTCGACCCACCCTCTAATATACACATTTTAGATACAAACAATGTTTTTGGTTAAAAAACCATCATCTTCTTAAAAACATCTGCGCGTCATACGGCTTTCAAGCCGCAACTCTCATATCACCAAACTTAGCTTCAGGACCCAATTCTGCATTACATAAAATCATAGCCGTTCCCTTAGTAATATCTCCCCGCTCTTGAATCTAAAATACACAACACTCCTATGACGCATCATAGGAGTGTAAAACCGTACTTAAAATCCATGATTAATACCTATTTTCTTTTTTAAGACAAAATTGTATCAAAAAAGGTTTAAAAATTGGTAGAAACTGCGATACGGTCGGCTTACCTTGTACAAGGAGATGTTTAGCTTAAAATGATATCACAATTCTTAGTACGCTATCTACTTGACATTTCTGATGAACATATAATATTCTGTTTGAGTTAGTTTAATTTTAGTACGGTCGGGCAATTAAGCTCGACCATACTTTTTTTATTTTAATATTTAAGCTGCCTTGAACGCTATTGCACATCAAGCCTCTTAGAAGTTATCTTTTGAGACTCGCCCTATAAAAATCAGTGATGGCAAGTACTAAGCCCAATCAAACGACTAATCGCTAAAATTTAAGCCTAGCCAAAGAACATAACCACCCCAATAGGAGGTGGTTTTAAATAAACTATTTCGACGCAAGCCTGCCTACCGCAGACAGGCCTGCCTGCGGTAGGCAGGCTCTCCCAAAGAGAAGCAAATCAGAAAGCCCGAACCATAGCCTAGGAGAATTCTTTTTGATTAAACCCACTGGTAGAAATATCGATACGTTTTAGAATTTTTCGATTAACTTTAAACCTGAGTGTTTTAAAATAGCGATAGAGTATTGTACACTATAATTGACATAGAGACCACCGGAAACGGAATCAAAGGAAACAAGATTACCGAAATTTCAATTTTCAAGTTCGATGGCTATGACATCACAGACGAATTTACCTCCTTGGTAAACCCTGGTTGTGAAATTCCGTACTTTATAACAGCATTGACGGGCATTGATAATGCCCTAGTACGAAATGCACCTCGACTTGAAGAGATTACCCAAAAAATAATCGAAATCACTCAGGACACCATTTTTGTTGCCCATAGTGTGAATTTTGACTACAATGTCATCAAGAACGAATTCAAGAACATAGGTATCGACTTCAACCGAAAGAAGCTCTGCACGGTACGCTTGTCACGAAAATTGATACCTGGATACAATTCATACAGCTTGGGAAAATTGTGTTCGGCCTTAGGCATTCCCCTTACCAATCGGCATCGAGCACGTGGCGATGCCCATGCGACCCTGCTATTGTTTAAAAAATTATTACGTCAAAAAGGGGCGGATCAGGTGTTCAAGACATTTTTGAATGCGCGATCACAAGAAGGTAATCTTCCTCCTTCTCTAGCCAAATCAAATTATGAGAAACTGCCGTCGGCGCCGGGCGTCTACTATTTTAAAAATGCAAAAGGAAAGATTATCTATATCGGAAAAGCCATAAACATCAAGAAAAGGGTATTGAGTCATTTCTATAACAAGACCGCGAAAGAAGTGCAAATGTGTAGAGAAACAGCCGATATTGATTTTGAACTCTCAGGCAACAACCTAGTGGCCTTATTGATGGAATCGGCCGCCATTAAACATCACTTTCCGGTTCATAACCGTGCGCAAAAAAGAACTATTCAACACTATGGTATATTCTGTTACGAAGATCGCAACGGAATTCTACATTTGGCCTATAACAAACTAAAGTCGATTCCCAACCCTTTGATGACATTCAATAACGCAACTGACTGTCGATTGTATTTAGAAGACGTATGTAAAAACAATACGCTTTGCCCTAAATACTGTCATTTACAAGAAAATGTACCGTTTTGTTCGCATTATCGAATTTCAAAATGCGATGGGGTATGTCGCGGAAAAGAAACTCCCTTGTCATATAATAAAAAAGTAAAGTCTGCCATTAAAAAAATGACCCTTAAGAAATCTGATCTTATCATCAGAGAAAAAGGCCGGTTTTCAGAAGAGGACGCATTTGTCATACTAAAGAATGATGTATATATGGGCTATGGCTTTGTAGAAAAGGATATAAGCATTCATACTTTAGAAGAACTGAATGCTTTTTTACTACCCCAAAAAAATACTATAGATGCCCAAAATATCATCAAATCATATCTCGACAGAAATTCTGAAAAGATAGTATATATCGACCCCAAGAAACAAGAAACTATCAGCGTATAATTTCACTAAACAATAGCAAGCCCAATTTTAGACGGTAGATAGTATGTAGAAGAAAATACACGTACTAGCGTTAATCCTCTTTCTTTTTACCACTGTTCATAAAAAGAACCAGCATGGTCACCAAGGCCACGCAGACCATTGCAAAAACAGCAATCATTATGATTCCATTATTATAATTGACCAAAGGTAGTGTATGCAACATCATAGCGTAATTTATTAGTTATAGGCAAAAGTACCCGGCTAAACTTAAATGAAACATGATAAAAGTCAGCATCATAAATTAGTATTATAATAACCTAAGTTCGACCTAAGGTTTAATATTCTACCAAATTTGCAGTACTGTTTTACTTCTTCGTCTTGCAGGTATTCAATCCAAAAATACCGTACAACGGACAAAAGCTAACCAAGCTGGTTAAAACAAATATTGCCGAAACTGCCATTAAAACGTACGCTAATGTACCTTGAACAACTTCGAAATAGACTAGAAGCGCTACTACAACGGCCAATAAAACGCGAACAATCTTATCAGTACTTCCCATGTTTTTTTTCATGTTTATAAATTTAGTGATTAATTAATTCTATCCAAAAAACTACTGTAGTAACCAATCCTATGCACGTAAGGCAGACCAGTAACAATTTTATTCCCTTGCTAAGTTTCATTCTCAAACATAGTTATAAAGCCCTGTTATTTATATAACCAGCATCATATTACAATGTAGTCGGACATACATAGTCTGTCACTTCGACACCAGCTTCTTTAAGAGTTCCAAAGCCTCCGCCAATATCAATAAAATTATGCACTCCTCTACTTTTTAAAATCGATGCCGCAATTACAGAACGGTATCCGCCGGCACAATGCACGTAAAAGGTATCTTTCTCAGGAAATTCAGCCAAATAGTCATTGAGTAAACCTAAGGGAGTATTCTTGGCATCAATAAGATGTTCAGATAGATATTCACTCTCTTTACGAACGTCGAATACAGGAACTTCTTTACGATTAATTCGCTCTTTGACTTCTACTACAGAAAGTGATGTAATCGTATCATAGGTCTTAGCGGTTTTCTTCCAGGCATCAAAACTCCCATCCAAATAACCAATAGTACCATCAAAACCAACTCGAGATAATCGGGTAACAGCCTCTTTCTCCTTTCCCTTTGGGGCTACCAAAAGTATTTGCTGTTTTACATCGGCAATTAAAGCACCTACCCAAGGCGCAAAATCTCCGTTAAGGCCAATAAAAATAGAACGGGGAATATGCCCTTTTATAAAATCATTTTGGTGCCTTACATCTAAGATTACAGCAGAAGTTTCATTTGCGGCTGTTTCAAAAGCATCAGGGGAAAGTGCGGTAGTTCCCCTATCTAGCACATCGGCAATATCTTCATAACCTTCTTTGTTCATTTTTACGTTCAGAGGAAAATATTTTGGCGGAGGCAATATACCATCCGTAACCTCCTTGATAAATTCGTCCTTTGTCATATCTGCCCGTAGGGCATAGTTCACTCTTTTCTGATTACCCAAGGTATCTACCGTTTCTTTCATCATATTCTTACCACAGGCCGATCCTGCACCATGAGCAGGATACACAATAACATCATCGCCCAAGGGCATGATTTTATTCCGAAGACTTTCAAATAGCAATCCGGCCAAAGCTTCTTGGGTCATATTGGCAGCTTTTTGAGCTAGATCAGGCCTTCCCACATCTCCTAAAAGCAAGGTGTCTCCAGAAAAAATAGCATGATTTTTCCCTTCTTTATCCTTTAATAGATAGGTGGTGCTTTCCATGGTATGCCCAGGAGTGTGCAATACCGTAATAGTAATTTCTCCCAGTTTAAATTTCTGACCGTCTGTAGCAATAATAGCTTTAAAAGACGGATCTGCACTAGGACCAAAAACTATAGGTGCGCCAGTTGCCTTTGATAGTGTTACGTGACCACTCACAAAATCAGCATGAAAATGGGTCTCAAAAATATATTTGATTTTTGCATTCTTAGCTTTTGCCCTCATAAGATAGGGTTCAATTTCACGTAAAGGGTCAATAATAGCTACTTCCCCTTTGCTCTCGATATAATAAGCTCCTTGGGCCAAACACCCTGTATATATTTGTTCTATTATCACGTATTCCTTTTTTTATTCCTACAAATGGGTTTAAAATGGCTAGCGATAGGTCATAAAAACCAGTTCGTTTTAAAATCTCGCAAGCCTACCCATTAGTAGAGATGATTTAATGTCTTCTCAAAATTATGTTTATTTCTCCTGCTTTTTTGTAACATTAGTTACTCTTGGTCTTGTTTTGATAGGCGACCCGCTCACTTAAGCGCGAGGGAGCAGTTGCATGGTCAAAATAGTCAACCGTCTCCTTGGTCTGCACAAAAAGATAATTTCTCTCAAGCACATCTATTATGCCACTACTAAATATAATATCACGTGTAGGACCAATAGCGCCAGCAATATAAAATTTAATATCTCTATTTCGAATTTCACTTATGACCTTTATAAGCATATGAGCGGCACTAGAATCTATATAGTTTATTGCCTCGGCATTCAATATAACACCTTTTAATTTATTTCCTTTCGCATCGATATATTTGAAAAGTTGTTTTTTAAAATAGTTTTTGTTACCAAAATACAATTGCGAATCAAAGCGAACAATAAGCAAATCTTCGCGTACCTCTACCTCATTTTCGAACCGTTCTATATTCTTGTAATAGTCAGAATCCTTGATTTTGCCTAAAATAGCAAAATGTGGTTTAGAGCTTTTATAGACCATCAATAACAATGATATGAGTACCCCGACCAATATACCTTCAGATATACCAATAAAAAGGGTGATTAAAAATGTAATAAGAAACACCAAAAATTCATCTTTTCTATACTTCCATAGACTTTTAGGATAGACCATATCTATTAGGCCGTATACAGAGACCATTATGATACTTGCCAATACCGCATTGGGTAGATAATAAAACAATGGAGTCAAAAAAAGTAGCGTAACAAGAACAACAACTACACTAAAGAGGGATGCAATCGTAGTTTTTGCTCCGGTCTCATTGTTGATAGCGGAACGGGAGAAACTTGCAGTTACAGGAAAGGACTGAAAAAAGGAACCTACCATATTAGAAGCCCCTAAGGCTATTAATTCTTGATTGGCATTACTATTTTCCTCATCGTTCTTTTCTTCTATGGCCTTGCCTATAGAAGTGGCCTCTAAATAGCCCACCAATGCCAGTGTTAAAGCAATTGGCCAAACGTCGATACTATTTTTAAGACTAATCGCTGGTATTTGAAAGTTAGGTAGACCCGTAGGAATCATACCCACTATCTTCACATCATACGATTCTAATTCTAAAAAATAAACCGATAAAATTCCCAGAACCACAACTATCAATATGGCGGGGATTTTCTTATTCCATTTCTTAAGGAAAAAAATAAGGAAAATACCTACCAAACCAATTGCCAAATCCAAAAGGTTGGTTTCGGGTAATTTCTGAATGGCATTACCTAATATCTCATGAAACCTATTGCTTTTTTCTATACTGGCACCCAATAAATGCTTTAACTGGCTAAATATGATAATCAGAACAGCAGCGGTGGTAAAACCACTGATAACGGGTCTAGAGATAAAATTGACCAAAAAACCCATTCGAAAGAGCCCCAAAACAAATTGAATAGCCCCCACGAAAAAGGCCAAGAACAAGGCCATGGCAATATAATTCTCGACTCCTGATATGGCCAGAGTTCCTAAGCCAGCCGCTACCAAGAGCGAATCCATCGCTACAGGGCCAATGGCTAATTGTCTAGAGCTTCCTAGGAATGCATAAATCAACACCGGAAACAAGGAGGCATAGAGACCATAAACAGGAGGTAGGCCAGCAATCATCGCATAGGCCATTGCCTGAGGAACAAGAATAATCCCCACAGTGAGGCCGGCCACCAAATCTTTAAGAAGCCAGTTTTTCCTATACTTGGGTAACCATTGCAAAAACGGAAATAGCTGCTGCATTTGTCAAAGGTACTATTTAATCTAAAATGGATTAGCAACTTGGGTAGCCTAGAGGTTTTTTTGTCTATCTTAATCTCTTCATTTAATGCCATACCCATGAAAACAAGCATTCGACCCCTAAAATTTTTACTTCTTATTTGCACCTCGACACTATTATATCAGTGTGGTAGCGCAAAAAAGATTGTACAACAAGAAAATGACGAATGGTTTTCCTTGTTCAATGGAAAAGACATTGACAACTGGACCACCAAAATACATCATTACGAGGTAGGTGATAACCATGGGGAAACATTCCGCGTAGAAGACGGCATCATCAAGGTTCGCTATGATCAATATGAAGGCGAGTTCAATGCACGCTTTGGTCATTTGTATTACAATCAACCCTACTCCTATTATCATTTGGTAATCGAATATCGTTTTGTGGGCGAACTGCATCAGGGCGCACCGAGCTATACGCTTAAGAACAGTGGTGTAATGTTTCATTCTCAAGACCCAAAAACCATGCTCAAGGAACAAGACTGGCCCATCTCTGTAGAAATGCAATTTTTGGCCGGAATCGAAGAAGGTAAAGCCCGGCCGACAGGCAATATGTGCTCGCCAGGAACTGATGTTGTTTATAAGGGCAAAATAGATCCTAGACATTGTATTGATTCCTCATCAAAGACCTATTACGGCGACCAATGGGTACGTGCAGAGACCATTGTACTCGGTGACTCCTTGGTCACCCATATCATAAATGGCGATACGGTATTGCAGTATACAAAACCTCAGATTGGTGGTGGTGTGGCCAATGGTTACGACCCCAAAATAAAGGAAGACGGAAAACTATTAAAAGAAGGGTTTATCGCCCTACAAAGTGAAGGTCAACCCATCGATTTCAGGATAGTCGAAATCAAAAATCTAAAAGGCTGTACAGACCCGAAGGCCTCAAATTATGGTAGGCATTTTGTAAAATCAGACCCCTTATCCTGTATTTATAAATAGAAGGGTTACTCAATATCTCCTCCTACATGAAGACCGCTGGGTACCGATTCAGGAATATCTTTATTAAAGCTATCATCATTCAAGGTATTCAAAAAGGAAATAATCAATGACATATCTTTTACGCTAAGTTCTAATTCACGTACAAAAGGGTCGAACCGTTCTTTGGGCACCTTGGGGTTGCGTACTTTACCATTGGAAATATCCTCATAGAACTCTAATACTCTTTTTAAACTTTTAAGACTTCCGTTATGCATATACGGGGCGGTAAAGCGTAGATTGCGTAAGGTTGGGGTTCTAAAAGCAAAAGTATCCATGACACCCGCATCTTCGATGGGAAATTTATTATTTGCCGGTACACCAAGTACATGTACTTTATAGTCCGAAAACATAGGCCCGTTATGGCAATTTGCACAGCCCACCTTTTTAAACAATTCAAATCCGTCTTTTTCAGAAATAAGAATTGCATCCATATCACCGCGCATATATTGATCAAACCGTGAATTATTGGTAATCAAAGTGCGCTCAAAGGCAGCAATTGCCTTACCCAAATTATCGATTGTAATGGTTTCTTTGCCCTGAAAAGCGAGTTCGAATAATTTTTGATATTCCGGTATATCTTTTAGACGGTTCACTACGATCTGTAAAATCTCATTTTCAGCAAACCCATGACCCCGCATCTCCTCAAATGCCTTGATAGGTTCCAATGCTTGACTTTCTAAACTTTTAGCCCTATCGTCCCAAAACATAGAAGCTTGTTCGGGCTCGTATTTGTGAGAGGCATCGATCCCATTAAAGGCTGTATTGATTACCGTTTGAGAATTGCGTTTGACGAAGGGTATATCATTAGGGGTATTAAATTTTCGCTTACTCCCCAAACCTTTGGCATTGACGCCTATAGAAACGTCAAGAAACTCGGCATAGCCATTATTCGGATGATGGCAGGTAGCACAAGCCACATCTTTATTACCAGAAAGTATAGGGTCAAAGAAAAGCAATTTACCCAAGGCCACTTTTTCGAGAGAACTAGGATTATTCTTGGGTGATTTTACCTTTATGGGAAGTGCCGTTATTCGAGTAAACGACCTAGATTTATCGGTCGATTTTTTTTGTTCGGATTTGGGTTCTGCACAACTAGCCAAGAGTATTGACATTAGAAAACACAGTACAAACTTATGAACTTTTCGCATCGGCACATAAACAACAATAATCAAAAATAGTAAAAACCAAAGGAGTAAAATATGACACTTGTCAGTTAACGCTATTCTGCTTAGCTCATGAATTTCTCCATACTACCGCCAGTTTGTAACTGGTGCTCTAACAGCTAGATCTTGTTTCCCCTACATAAATCTAGAGGTAATTCAGGCGCTTTGGTTAAACTGCTACAGGCTATAGCAAACATCAAATGTCATCTGAAGACGATATCAGGTTAGCTTTAAGATCAGGGTCCTTCATGTTTTTATCTAATGGAAATATAGGCCTATTGATTCTTTTATAGCCTAGGCGTTCTAGGTCTTGATCTACGCCTCCTGGTGTCATTGCCATTATCCAACCGGCTCTCATATTGTAAAGTTCGGGTACCAAATACCCAATTTTAACAACCACTATATCAGTGTTTTTAGGCTCTAGACCCAATCTTGTAAAATCAATTTCCTTGTGATACGGCTTGCGTTTCTTAGTGACAATTATATGTACATTACCCACTTTAACCACAACCTCCGTTTCTGCATGTACATCGCCATATTCAATGGCTTCAACTGTTCCTGATAATCGTATTGGCGGGGCATAACGATCATCAATAGCCGCACCCGCAAATGCATCGATTTTTCCACCAACACCTACTTCAACCGCTTTCGCTACAAATTCAGGACCCGGTAAAGAGGCATAAATAAGCGAAGGGCCCGTTGGTGATTTAAATTCAGGTCGGGCTAGTATTTCAGTAATGGTCCAAGTAACATCACCGGCACCGCCAGCCGTTGGGTTATCTCCCATATCACTGATAATAAAGGGATGTTTATCACTCCTTATTGCCATCTCAAGACTTTCATCAAGGGTGGCCGTAGGGGCAACAAATTCAAAATCATTCCTTACTTTCCAAAAACTATGCGCCAGATTCTCTGCAGTGCTGATGACTTTTTCCTTATCATCGCCTGTAACCATCACTACGGCATGGTTTCGCGGTTCATCTGCCCATGCATATCCGATCCAAATTGCGGCATCAATAATACCTTCTTGTGAAGCGGCCGGGGCTACTTTGGCATACAGACTCTTTCCTGGATCTATTCGTGTACTGGTCATCTCACCGGGTAATAAGATGGGGACTGGTATCCATGCTTTATAAGCAGGCTTCCCTTTTCCGCTTTCAATTCTATCTAGTAGATTTTCCACGGCTCTTTTTTTCGATTCAATCGCATCTTCATGGGGTGCCATGCGGTAACAGGTAATCAGATCTGTATGTTGTGCCAATCGCTTTGAAACATTACCATGCAAATCCATCGATGTTGAAATAATGGTCTTTTTACCAATCACTTCACGTACCCTAACAATAAAATCACCTTCGGGGTCATCAAGGCCTACAACGCTCATTGCCCCATGAATATCAAAAAAGAGACCGTCATATGGTCCATTTTTATCAAGCATATCAAGGGTCTTTTTTACTAATGATTCGTATGCTTCTCTAGTTACAGTGCCTCCTGGTAGTGCATGTGCCCTCAATGCAGGAATCCAATCCGCTCTTTTTCGGTTCAGCGAGTCAGGGGCCAAAAACGGATAAAAAGAGAAAATATCATCCCCTACTTTCGCATGAAACGCTTCTTCATGAGTAAGTGCTGGTGAGAAGGTACTTGATTCTATTGCCAGCCCAGCAATTGCAATTCTAGGTAGTTTTTGTTGTCCTTTACCCTCTTTATCAACCCCTTGTTTACATGCTATTACCACCAATAACAGCAAAGGAAAAATCACTCTTTTCAGTGTCATATGTATTCATTTATATCAGTGGTGGTATCAATTACCAATCTGACGATTTCTCTTATACTATGGATTATGATTCAAGGAGACAACTTCAGCATTAAGGCCATGAACAAAGCTACGCAGGTGTTGAGAAATCAACGACCTCGACCCAAGGGCACGAGGTATGCTTACGAAAAGCATTTTTTAATTTCAAACCCTCAATGAGGGATTCAAATTAAAAATGTGGTTACAGCTCTAACACCTTTATTTGGTTTCTGTTCATCTCGATTTTTCCTTCATTCTCCATTTTTTTTAAAAGTCTTGAAACCACCACACGCGACGTATGTAAATCTTGGGCAATTTCTTGATGCGTAGTACTGATTAGATCATCATTGGTCACTTTGGCCTTGTCTTGCAAATGTTTTAATAGACGTTCATCCATCCTCATAAAGGCAAGAGTATCTACGGTCTCCAACAATTCCATCATTCGGGTATGGTAACTGTCTACAACAAACTGTTGCCAACTTTTATACTTGCCCATCCATGTTTCCATCTGTTGTGCCGGAATCATCAATAGCTCTGTATCACTCTCAGCAACGGCACGTATTTCACTACGACTTTTTCCCATACAACATGAAAATGTCATGGCACAGGTATCTCCCTTTTCCAAAAAGTAGATTAGTAGTTCATCGCCATCCTCATCTTCACGAAGAATCTTTATGGCCCCCGTAAGCAATAAGGGCATATGAGAAATGGTGTCTCCGATATTAATAATCATTTGGCCCTGCGGAATTTTCTTATAGACCCCGCTAGACGTTATTTCTTGTAAAAGCTCATCTTCGAAAAGGTAGCCGTAATTGAACTCTAATGCTTCTCTCATTTAACCTACACTTATATTGACCATAAAAATCTTCTCACTCTTGCTTATATATTCAAATCCTTTTTTCAAATCTTTTGGATCCACGCCATACGGGTAAAACGTAATAGGTTCTATACATACCATATTAGGCACTTCGGTCCACAGCATAAAATCACCAAACCCTTCAGTCGTTATTTTGATCTCCTTTTGGTCTTTCAATAAGATCGTATCACAGTCAGCTACCTGAAATGCCCTATTGCCCACCGCTACTATTTCAGCCAAAGTAATGGTCTTACCCTTGGCGCTGATTAACGGGTTATCAATGTACAATTTAAATGCCGGATGATACCCCAACATAAAAGGCATACCCTCTTCTCCCGAGACCTTAAAAAGGATTTCCAAACCGTTTTTCTTTAATTCAAATATCTTTTGAAACGTAAAGCTATAGGGCCAATACAATTCTTTGGCTGAGGATTTTTTTGGATATTTTGAATTTCCGACCTTGGTCTTTGCCTTATATTCCTTTGTAAAGAACGCAGCATCATTAGATTGAAACCCTAGTTCATAATTCAACTCGCGTAACAGGCCATGTTGATCCTGAATAGCTTTTCCCTTAGGGGTATCTATCTCAAAATCAACGGCTGCCATTGGGCCTATAACAGGAAACATCTCGGTATCTGAATTACGCCAACCCTGACTTCCTTTTTGATGTATATATTCATGGCCATCAACCTTATAGCTCACCAGCTCGCCGGCATCAATTTTAACAATTTGATTTCCTAATACCAATTCAACCATAAAGTGAGTCATTCAAACGCATTCATGCTTCGGCTTACCCCAAGCGTATTGACTAAAATATTTTTTTCAAGATAGAGAAACTATTCTAAAAATCTCTTTTTACGCATCCAATCGTCATTGAATATTTTACCCACATACCGACTACCGTGGTCATGAAATAAAACAACGACCACATCATCTTTGGTGAAATGCTTTTTTAATTGTAGAAGCCCTTTAATTACGGCCCCTGCTGAATTTCCCAAAAACATGGCTTCCTCACGGGCCAAGCGTTGAGTATATACCGCAGCATCCTTATCTGTCACCTTGGTAAAACCATCTATACAATCAAAATTTACATTTTTTGGAAGAATATCTTCTCCGATACCTTGAGTTATATACGGATAGATCTCATCTTTATCAAAAATACCGGTTTCATGATACTTTTTAAATACAGATCCGTAGGTATCTACACCCCAAATTTTTATATCAGGATTTTTAGTCTTTAAATAGGTGCCCACTCCCGAAATTGTACCGCCAGTGCCAACACCTACCACAAAATGAGTAATCTTACCCTTGGTTTGATTCCAGATTTCAGGGCCTGTAGTTAAAAAATGGGCTTTGGTATTCGATGGGTTATCATATTGGTTTGCATACCATGCATCTGGAATTTCGGATGCTAATCTTTTGGCGGTGGCGTAATAACTTCTAGGGTCTTCGGGGGCAACATTGGCCGGGCACACATGTACCTCACTGCCCATGGCCCTAAGTATATCTATTTTTTCTTTGGACTGCTTATCACTGATTACACAAATTAAACGATACCCTTTTATGATGGCCACCAAAGCCAGACCCATTCCGGTGTTACCTGAAGTACCTTCGATAATAGTACCTCCTGGTTTTAAACGCCCATCTATCTCAGCATCCTCAATCATTTGTAGCGCCATACGATCCTTAGAAGAACTTCCAGGATTAAAAGTTTCATACTTTGCCAGTACCATACATGGCAATTCTGCGGTCAGCCGATTTAACTTCACCAAGGGAGTATGCCCTATGGTACCAAGAATATTTTTTGCGTATTCCATTTAACCTATATTGTATGCTTTCACCTTACTTTACTCGAATCTTATAGCCTTAACAGGCGTGATTTTGGCAATAATATATGAGGGTACAATGAGCATTAACATGCACAATAGCCAGACACCAAGGTTCAATACTACTATTGACGACAGATCAATACTTACAGGAATATACTCTATATAGTATTCCTTTGGGTTCGGAAATTTAAAAAAATGGTACTTGTGCTGCACCCATATAATGCCCAAACCAATGGCATTGCCCCATATAAGGCCGATGACAATAAGATAGGTAGCATTGTATAAAAACACCTTTCGTATGCCCCAATTTGCAGCCCCCAAGGCCTTTAAAACCCCTATCATTTGGGTACGTTCTAATATAAGTACAAGTAGTGCGGTTATCATATTGATGCCTCCTACGACAATCATAATACCAATAATCAGGGCGATGTTAAAATCGAAAAGGCTTATCCATTCAAAGATATGGTCGTATTTTTTTTTAATGTTATGGGTATCCAAGGTAGAGAGGGTTTTACCATAAATTTCATTTGTCTTCTCATCAATTTCATCAAAATTCTTCAAAAAGACCTCAAAATTACCAACTTGGTCCGGACTCCATTTATTCATACGTTGTATGTGTCTAATATCGACAAAAACATACTTGCTGTCAAACTCCTCAAAACCGCTATCATAGATCCCGGTAATCAAAAACTTTCGTTGATTCGGACTGCCGACCTTGGAGACATTACCCTCTTTAAGAAAAAAAGTAAAAAAAGAATCTCCTGACTTCAATTGCAATCGGTTGGCCATTAAACGTGACATCAGCACCTCATCATTTAGGCTCTCTTTGTAATTAGGTAGCCTACCCTTGACCAAATACTCCTTAAAAATCGACCAATTATAGTCGCCGCCGACACCCTTGGCGATTATGCCCTCAAAGGTATTCTCTGTTCGAATCACCCCAGCCTTACTGGCCACTGCCTGTACATGTGAAATACCCTCGACCGATTTAAATTCAGGATAAAATTCCTGTATCAAAGAAACAGGGGCAACAGAAACCTCAGAGGCATTATTATCGTAATTATAGATTTGAATATGCCCATTAAAAGCGGCTACTTTCTCACGTATTTTTTCTTTTAGCCCTTCTCCGGTGGCCATAGCGATAAGCATCATAATTACACTTATGGCAATAGCTGCGATTGCTATTTTTATTATTGGCGCAGAAATACTAATTTTATGCTCCTTACCCCTAATGAGTCGTTTGGCTATAAAATATTCTAAATTCAAAATATGGCATTTTTATACTGTTTCAAAAATACATTTTTATTATGGGTTTTGATTCTTTCATCTTGTGGAAACCAAACAAAAACAGCTGACGAATCTGAAAAAATAGCAGCCACTAAAAACGAGGCAAAAATAAAGGGCGAGGTCATTGTCGCTGCGAATAGAACCTCAGAATATCTTAAGTTACTTAAAAATAAGAGCGTTGGTGTGGTGGCAAATCAAACCAGTGTTATTTTTAAAGGCACTATAAACAATAAGCAAGGTCAGGAGCATACCCACCTTGTCGACTCTCTACTTTCTTTACAAATCAATATACAAAAGGTATTTGCCCCCGAACATGGGTTTAGGGGAAAAGCCGACGCTGGTGAAAAGGTAAAAGATGGTATTGATACCAAAACAGGATTGCCCTTGATTTCACTCTATGGCAAAAATCGAAAACCTTCAGCAGCGCATTTGCAAGGGCTAGATGTTGTATTGTTCGATATTCAAGATGTTGGGGTTCGTTTTTATACCTATATCGCCACCTTGCAATTGGTCATGACCGCCTGCGCAGAAAACAATATACCCTTACTGGTTCTAGATCGGCCCAATCCGAATGCGCATTATGTCGATGGCCCCTCTATGGAAATGAAACATAGCGGATTTTTGGGTATGACCCCGATTCCGTTAGTGTATGGTATGACCATTGGCGAATACGCGGAAATGATTAATGAGGAAAGTTGGTTGGAAAGTGGATTAAAAGCCGACCTCACCGTTATTGAACTTAAAAATTACACTCACAACACCGAATACCACCTTCCTATACGGCCTTCGCCAAATCTACCCAATGATATTGCGATACGTTTATACCCTAGCCTTGGCCTTTTTGAGGGTACAAATATAAATGCGGGTAGGGGAACAGAATTTCAGTTTCAACGCTATGGCGCTTCTTTTTTAGACAGCAGCCAATACAGTTTCAAATATTGGCCGAGGCCCAATTTTGGCGCTAAAAACCCGAAAGAAGACGGTAAAGTATGTTTTGGCAAGGATCTGTCAAAGACCCCTAGAATGCAAGAAGTCTCTCTACAATGGCTTATCGACGCCTATATGAATTCAACAGATAAAGACCTGGTATTCAATACTAACGGATTTACTAGACATGCAGGCACTGAAAAATTACAAGGGCAAATCGAAGCGGGCCTCACCGAAACGGAAATAAAAGAAACATGGCAGCCTGATTTAGAAAAATTCAAAAACATTAGAAAAAAGTACCTAATCTACAATTGAGACCAGCACAAAGGAAGGGGAATTATCGTTGAAAGAGCGTAGAAAAAGATATTACCCAATGTCGATTTTTGTAGGCCTGCGATAGGTATTAAAAGGTTGTTTTAGAAGCCCCTTTATGCTTCCATTTTCAATTTTATCAGGAAAAGTATCTACGCCATAAATAATAGCATCTCTATCAAAACTCATAAATGTTCCGAAAATTCGGTCCCAAATAGAGAATATGTTTCCATAATTTGAATCGGTATAGGGCAGCATATAATGGTGATGTACCTTATGCATATCAGGAGAAACAATAAGCCAACTCAATACCTCATCAAGTTTTTTTGGAAGTTTAATATTAGCATGAGTAAACTGGGTAGCTACCAGAGATAGCGACTGATATAACATGACTATGCCAATGGGTGTACCAATAATCATGACGCCCACAAGTGTGAAAGCAAACCTAATTATACTTTCTAGAGGATGGTGCCTGTTAGCCGTTGTGGTATCGACATTATGATCGGTATGATGCACCAAGTGTATCATCCAAAGTGGTTTTACCTTATGCTCAACATAATGGGCAATATAAGCCCCAATAAAATCTAACAACAGAACCCCGAGAATAATATACGCCCATAAAGGTATTTCGGGCAACCAATTGATGATTCCAAAATTATTATCAACCGTCCAATCCGCAGTTTTAAGCAAGACAAAGGCCAATGCGAAATTTATGACGATGGTAGTTAAGGTAAAAAAAAAGTTAGGAAGGGCGTGCTTCCATTTTTTATAATTGAACCTAAAAAGAGGTACGACACCTTCCAATACCCAAAAAAAGGCAATTCCACCAGCCAAAATAAGAGAACGATGCCAAGAAGGTATGGTCTCAAAATAATTTAGAATGGTTTCCATCTTTAAAAATACAGTTTTTGTTCGATAGTTGCTCACTACCGTGTTTAATCATAAACAACAGCTTACTGATTTATTCTCTTTTTCATCGCTTCTACTATAGAGAAGGCAGCCGGACATACAGCAACATTCTTCAAGGTTAAATTGCTAATCTGATGAAACTTTTTTCTATTGGTATGCGGAAATTCACGACAAGCCTTTGGGCGTACATTATAAATCGAACAATAGTTGTCGTCACCTAAAAAATGACACGGAAGCTGTTGCAACACATAATCACCCTCCTCATCAATATTCAGGTAGGTATCTATAAATTGCTGTTGTTTGAGCCGTAAGTGCTTGGCAATACGCTCAATATCGGCATTCGTAAAAAGAGGCCCAGTGGTTTTACAGCAATTGGCACATTGTAAACAATCTGTTTTTTGAAATTCGTCCTCATGCAATTCCTGCATTATGTAGTCCAAGTTTTTAGGGACCTTCTTTCTAAGCCGAGCAAAAAACTTTTTGTTTTCGCCATGTTTTTCTGCCGCTTTTTGCGGAAGCAGTTTCAGAACCTCTTTCATTTTTAAGAGACTGTTTTGAATTCTATTAATTATTTTTCTATGCCCTTTTTGCGCACCATTTTGTTAAAAAATCTTCAAGTAGCTCTGCTATTATCATCAATTTTGCCTCATGTTGCATCAAAAATGCCTTCTAACCTGAGTTCGACCTAAGATTTGTTTACAGTTTAGATGCTTTTTTATTCAATTCGAAGCTGAATTTTAGAAAGACTAACGGGTTAATTTGATAAAA
>JASFYU010000107.1:0-4478 GCA_045046905.1 Flavobacteriaceae bacterium
TGTATTTAATTTGATTCCCAGTAGTTTACTTAATATCGTATACGATTTTATCGCCAAAAATCGATACCCTTGGTTTGGCAAAAAAGAGGTTTGTATGATTCCTACCCCTGAATTGAAGGCAAAATTTTTAGATTAAAGCGCAAGACTGCACTACCGCTCTTCCCTTTCAAATAAAAACCTATTTGCCCCTAGGTTCAAGTCTGAGAAACATAGGACCCTATGGGCAATATTCATTTTAGATTTCCTAATTTCGTGCCACTTGATTTAGGGTTATTGGCCTATGGACAAGGAAGCTGATTTTACATAAAAAGAATGGGAAAAATATCACATTTGCTATATGAGTATCTTATAAGAGAAGGTATTGCGGAGAAAAGTGCCGAGTACATCAATATGTTTGCATTGTTATTGGCGTTATTGCTAATAATGGTCGCACTAGACTTTCTACTGCGAAAACTATTGGTAAATGCCTTTACGAGATTCTCGAACAAATCGAAAACGCATTTTGATAATTTATTGGTAAGCAATAAAGCGCCGAGGAATATTGCGCATATTCTGCCCGTATTGGTGGTCTATAAGACGGTGCCTTATATCTTTAGAGATTTTCCTGACATGGAAATCATTTTTTTCAAAGGCATAGAGGTTTTTGGAATCATTCTTTTTTTATGGATCATCAGGAGTTTACTCAATACGGTCAAAGACTATTTGAAAACACTACCCAGCCTTAAAGACAAACCCATTGATAGTTATATTCAGGTGTTCATGATATTTTCGTGGGCCGTGGGTATATTTTATGCTTTCTCAGTCATAACCGAGATAGAATTATTGAATTTTTTAGCTGCGCTCGGTACAGCCTCCGCGGTTATTATTCTTGTATTTAAAGATACCATTATGGGCTTTGTAGCCAGTATTCAGGTATCTATAAATGATATGGTGCGTATCGGCGATTGGATCACCTTTGATAAATATGGCGCCGATGGTGATGTAATCGAAATTAATCTGGCCACGGTCAAGGTCCAGAATTTCGACAAGACCATAACTACCATTCCTACCTACGCCCTAATTTCAGATTCATTTAGAAACTGGCGCGGCATGGTCAATTCACAAGGCAGACGTATTAAGCGGGCCTTGTTGATAAAACAGGAGAGCATTAGATTTCTGACGGAGGAAGACCTTGTAGCACTTCATAAAATAGGTTTGATCAGTACGTATCTTCAAAAAAAGGAGACTGTGATACAGGAGTACAATGAAGAGAACAATATTGATAAATCAATTTTGATCAATGGTAGAAACCTAACGAACATTGGCGTTTTTAGAAAGTATATCGACGCGTACTTAAATAACCATTCGGGTATTAATAGCGATATGATGATTATGGTGCGGCAGTTGGCGCCTACCGCCCAAGGCCTACCGATTGAAATATATGCCTTCAGCAGCGACAAACGCTGGGAAAACTATGAATATATCATGGCTGATGTTTTTGACCACCTTTTGGCAGCTATACCTTATTTTAAGCTTGAGGGCTTTGAGCTACCCAATAGCGCCAATTTTAAAAAGGAGTAGTAAACTAGCTCTCTGTTTTCAATTACCACAGGCTTTAGCCAATACTCTTTATCTTGATAGCTCAAAATAACCAAATACCCTTTATAAAAACCAATGCCTATCTGACTTCGTCAAGATGATCGTCCCATTCTTTGACATGGGGCTTTCCTAGTTTACCAACAGATTTGGCGACCACCATAGATACCGTCGCATCACCGGTAATATTTACTACGGTCCTGAACATATCTAAAGGTCTGTCTACTGCAAATATCAAGGCCAGACCAATGGCCAGTTTATCGGCAGGAAAACCAACCGCTTCCAAAACAATAACCAACATTACCATACCTGCCCCGGGCACGGCGGCAGTGCCAATTGAAGCCAATAGAGCCGTTAAAACTATGGTGAGTTGGGCGCCTAGGTCTAGATCAAACCCTAGGGCTTGCGAGATAAAAACGGCCGCCACACCTTGATATAGGCTTGTACCGTCCATATTAATCGTTGCACCTACGGGTAATACAAAACTAGACACCTCTTTATCGACTCCTATATGCTCTTCTACCCTTTCCATAGTTACTGGTAGGGTTGCTGCGCTAGAGCTTGTTGAAAAGGCCAGCAACTGAGCCGGACTCATCTGTTTTAAGAACCAAAACGGATTCTTCTTAGTGTAAACAGATACTATTACGCAATAAAAAACAATCATTAAACACAGGCCTAAGACCACAACACCGGCATATTTCAATAAGGCTACTAGCAATTCTGGGTCACCAGAGGACACTACAACATTGGCTAATAATGCAAAAACGGCAAAAGGAGCAGTCAACATAATCAAATCGACCATTTTTAGGACAACGTCATTCAGCGAATCGAAAAACTTCTTTAAGGGTTTAGAATTTTTTTCACCGACCAATAACATAGAAATCCCCATAAAAATGGTAAAAAATATGACCTGCAACATTAATTTGTTATTGGTCATCGCTGCCATGGCATTCTCTGGCACCATATCTTCTAAAAATTGAAGTGGCCCTACGCTTTTTTGCCGGCTAGCCTCTTCTAGTTTTGAAGTAACCCCACTATCATTGGCATAGGTGTCAGTCAACCTAGCAATAGTCTCTTCAGAGATACCTTCTCCAGGCTGTAATACATTCACTAGCACTAGGCCTAGCACAATGGCTACAACGGTGGTACAGATATAGATTCCCATGGTTCTAAATCCAATATCCTTAAACTTAGAAATATCTTTTAAATCAGAAATACCCTTGATTAAGGAAGCTAAAATTAGAGGTACTGCTATTAACTTTAACAGCTTTACAAAAATAGTTCCGAAAGGTTTGATCCAATCAAGGACGAATTCTTTTCCCCAATCGATCTGCAGCATAACATAACCGAATACAATACCTAAAACCATTCCGATAAGAATTTTCCAATGTAGCTCTAGTTTTTTCATAAACTTAGACTTGTTTTACGATAGGTAAGATACTATTTTGGAGCGAAAAGAAAAGCGCCATAAAGAAAGTTTATAATTTATTAGTTCTTTGAAGTAGGCTGTAATCGGCCAAAACCAAAGCGGCCATTGCCTCAACAATCGGCACGGCACGGGGTACCACACAGGGATCATGACGTCCTTTTCCTTGAGTCATCACCTTGTTACCTTCCTTATCTATGGTTTCATAAGGCTGTATGATTGTCGCTACAGGCTTAAAGGCGACGTTAAAGTAAATATCCATACCATTGCTTATACCGCCCTGTATACCACCACTATAGTTGGTCTTTGTGCTTCCGTCTGAATTGAATTGGTCATTGTGTGCACTGCCTCTCATTTTGACTCCTTCGAAGCCACTGCCATACTCAAATCCTTTTACAGCATTGATCGATAACATAGCCTTGCCTAGTTCGGCATGTAGCTTGTCGAAAACAGGTTCCCCTAGTCCTACTGGCACATTTTGTATAACGCAACTAATTATTCCTCCGATGGTGTCTCCTTCCTTGCGAACCTCCTTGATATACGCTTCCATTTTTTGAGCCATTTCAGGGTCTGGGCAACGCACAGGATTCGATTCAATCAAGGATAAATTCAGGTCTTTATACCCCTTGTTCAGTGTTAATTCGCCGACTTGAGAAACAAAGGCGTTTATCTGAATATTCTTTAAAAATTGCTTGGCAATAGCCCCTGCCACTACTCTACTTGCGGTCTCTCTGGCCGAACTACGCCCTCCGCCGCGATAATCACGAAAGCCGTATTTTTGGTCATATACGTAATCGGCATGGGAGGGTCGGTACGAATCTTTTATATGAGAGTAGTCATGTGATTTCTGATTGGTATTGCGAATGGAAAAACCAATGGGGGTTCCTGTGGTTTTTCCTTCGAAGAGTCCGGAAAGGAATTCTACGGTATCAGGTTCCTTGCGTTGGGTAACAATGGCTGACTGACCAGGTTTTCGCCTGTCAAGCTCAATTTGTATTGCTTCTAGATCCAATTCGATACCCGCTGGGCATCCGTCTAACACGCCGCCAATAGCCACTCCGTGAGATTCTCCAAAAGTGGTCAATTTAAAAAGGTTTCCAAAGGTATTTCCTGCCATTCAGTTGAGTAAAAGTTGATTAATGCCTTGTAAAAGCCTTGGGTTTTAAACTCCGCTTTCGGCTATTAGCTTTTCAAAGGTAAATCTTAAATAAGAGATACGAAAATTTAGTCTTTTCTTAATAATCACCTACTGGGTTTATTTTGCGGGTTTAGAGGCGTTCTTAATACAAATTTAGTCCCAGGCTTACGAAAAGATGATTTGGAGGTATCTCCGACATGCACCCGCCTAATTACCTATGGGCGTCACGCTGATAAATTGATAACCTGAGTTCGACCTAAGATTTGTTTACAGTTTAGATGCTTTTTTATTCAATTCGAAGCTGAATTTTAGAAAGACTAACGGGTTAATTTGATAAAA
>JASFYU010000108.1:0-21486 GCA_045046905.1 Flavobacteriaceae bacterium
GCAATAAGATTAAACAAGGGGTGCACAGTTCGAAAGGTATCCCATAGTGAGAAATCTGTATAGTAAGTGAAGTCAGTGGTTTGGTGTATTTTGTTGTCGAAACCCATATAGTCGCCATTCACATCATTGAAGATAGTGGGCATTTGAAAGCAACGGTATAAACTACTATAAAAGACCTTTTTCTCTTCGGTAGAGCCACCATCGATTTGTATCAATGAAAGTTTTTCCTCCCATTTAGTTTTTGCGCTAGCCAAGATTGTATCGAAAGAGGTATGCTTTGTTTCGGTATCAAGATTTAAACGGGCATTTTCAATGCTTGTATAGGAAATACCTACCTGAACATTTATGCTATTTTTTTTGAAACTGAGGTTTACCTTTAAGCTATTACTCAGGGCTTGGTTTTGTTTCTGTTCGTATTTTGTGCCGTCCCAAATACCATAGTCTTCAAAAGCACAATCAAAACGAGCTACAAAATAAACTTCAATGCCCCCATACCTGCCGGCAAAACTACCATAGGTGCGAACAGACCCTTCAATCTCATTAGATTGTGGTCGTATGCGAACCTTACCATTTTCTGCTTTTGCGTCGCCAAGGGTATTGGTGATATGTACTAGTATTCGTTTATTCGATTTTTCAGGAAAAGTATAGCGGTGGATTCCTGTACGTTCGGTAGTAGTGAATTCGGATAAAATTTGCTCATCTTTAAATTTCACACTGTAATAACCAGGAAAAGCAGTCTCTTCAGCATGTGAAAAATGATGAACATAGTCTTTTGAAAAATCAATTTTGTCTAAGGGTCTTGTGGTCGGGGTAAACAAAAAATGCCCGCCCTCGGTAGCGCCTGTACCGGCCAATCGGGTATGGCTAAATCCTAAAATTTTGGTGTCAGCATAATAATAGCCAGCCGTACTAAAGTCTTTGGTGTCTTTGTAAATCGACATGGTTTCAGGACTCAAACGGATCATTCCAAAGGGTACCGTTGCGCCTGGAAAATTAAAGCCGCCTACCCAATAGGGGAATCCTCCTGTACCGATAAATGTGTTTACAAGCTGCCCCAATTCACCTGGCTGTGCATGGGCAGAACTGTTCTGTGGCATGGCAGCTACTATAGTTTTGTATTTAAGGGTAGCCAAGCCAATCGTCAGTAGGGTTGCGCTAACAAGGAATGCCAGCACATATAAAAAAAATCGACCTGCTTTTTTTAAGCTTGAGCGCATGGTGGTTTCTTTGAATTATTTCGGAATATATTTTTCAAAAAAATGATCCATATGATATTGTGCATAGGCGTTTACCTTGACCGATGCATCCATAGTATGAGGCCAACCTTTTAATTTATGATAATAAGATGGCACTCCCATCTCTTGCAATTTTTCATGAAGCCGATCTGATTGTGCATAAGGTACAAGCTCGTCTAAAGTACCATGAAAGGTAATTGTGGGTGGTGCTGTTTTGGTTATGAAATATATAGGGGAAGCCTCTTTGTACAATTCAGGGGTCTCGATGTAGGTTTTGCCGATTAAATACTCGACCGAACTTTTGTCGTTGGCTTCTTCGTGTACTAGGTCTGAGGGGCCATAAAAATTAACAAGGGCCTGTACGTTTGGTGAAAACTTGTTTTCCTCGGCAGTAGAACCGCTATTTGAATAGGCGTTCATCATAGCCAAATGACCGCCGGCCGAACCCCCTACCATAGCTACTTTATTAGGGTTAATGTGATATTCCTCGGCATGTTCTTTTAACCATACTACGGCAGATTGCACATCTAAAAGTTGAGCAGGGTATTTTGCTACCCCTGTAAACCTATACTGTACTGTAGCCGTTACATAGCCTTTTTCTGCATAGCTTGTTAAATAAACTAAATAATCATGCTTATCTCCTTTTTTCCAAACACCGCCATGAATAAAAATAATCAAGGGAGCGCTGTTGCTAAGGCTTTTAGAATGATAAATATCTAATTTTAAAGACGTTGAATCTATCGTTTTATAAATAAGGTCCTTGTATTCTTTTACAGTTTCTGGGACGGGGTAGTCGGTTTCTATAAGTTTTAAGGCTCCAGTGACATAGGCTATTTTAAGTGTGATGTTATTGGAATACCCTTTTGGGGCAATAGAAATATGCTGCTCGGTTTTGCAGGCAAAAAATAAAATGGGAATTAAGACAAAAATCAATAGATGATTTTTCATTTTTTTGGATGCTGTTGATTTGTACTATTTAATCCTAGCTGTGGGTTCAATTCCTCATTCTTGGTTTAAGATCCCGAGGCTTACCCCGAAATCAAAAAATGCTTTTCGAAAGCATAGTTCGTACCCCGGGGTCGAGGGCGTTGATTTCTCCTATGTCTGCCCGCCTATGTAGGGGACAGCATCAAAATGATTAAATTTTATTTCCTTTTATAAGCCTGCCTGCCTTGCCGTTAGGCAGATTTGTCCTGTGTTTATTGATTACACAGGAGTTTTGTAAATAGAGGGCAACTTCTAGTTTAAAGGTATTTTGTCTTTTTTGCCCAAACGGTTTCTTAGTAAAATAACAATGGTTGCGGTAGCGAACATCAATAGTCCATAAATTGCCGGTACAATCGCAAATTCGGCATTATTCAAAGCAATGGTAGCAAGGGTGATGGCTAAGGTTCCGTTCTGAATTCCTGATTCAATCGAGATACTGATTGCTTGGGGCCTGTTTAATTTGAACAGTATGGCTAGCAAAAATCCTACGGCCATGGTGCTGATATTGAGTAAGATTGCCGGTAGCCCAGCCTCATTCAAATACCCCATAAAAGCATCTTTGATACTATAGGTAACTCCTATGATTACTAGAATAAATATGATGGCGGAAGCTATTTTTGTCGGTTTCTCCATTTTTTCGGCAAAGACAGGAAAATTTGTCTTTACCCACATGCCAATACTTACAGGAATAAGAACAATAACCAATAATTGTTTGATCATGGTTTGGGCATCTACGGTCACTCCTTCACTTTGATTTGAAAATTCAGCTAGGGCAAATTGCATAATAAAGGGAATTGTAATTATGGTCAGTAAGCTGGATACCGCTGTCAAAGAAACCGATAGGGCCAAATCTCCTTTTGCTAAATGGGCCAGTAAATTAGAGGTTGGCCCTCCGGGGCAGGCTGCTAATAACATAACACCTATGGCGATTGTTGGAGAAAGGTCTAGAGCCGTTGCAATTAAATAACCCAATATCGGAAGGATGATAATTTGACTTGTAAGACCAATTATCATTGCCTTGGGTTTGACAATGATTCTTTTGAAATTTAAAATGGTAAGTGATAATCCCATGCCGAACATGATAATCATCAAGGAAATGGCCAAGATAATTCCAAAGCTAGAAGTCATAGTATGCGTATTTATTTGTTGATTATTGCCATTTTGAACTAATCAAGGCTACTTACAAAAAAAACGTATAAAAATATAGTTTACTTCGTATATTTTATATGCTTTGCATTGAATCTTACCTAAAAATGTATTTCTATTTATCGACATTACGAAATTTTTTCATAATTTCCTTCCAATTAGTGAAAATAATACCTTCATTTTTAAAAAAGTTAATCAGGTCAGGGTCGCCGAACATTTTTGCTTCCCATACCCGTTGTTTCCATGAATAGGTAATGCCTTTTAGGTTCTGGGTCTCGACTGATGGGTGAAAAATGATTTCGGTAAGTCCGGGTTCTAAGGTGCTGATGAGGGTTTTGAAGGCGGTGATTTTTTCTTTGTAAGTGTCGGCTTTTGGTGCACTTGTAAAATAATCTAATTTTGGTAAGCTATAGTTTTCTACAAGTTTAATGACTTCATCGGTAATGGGGTAGCCGATTGCTCTAAGTTCTTGTACAACTTTATCTTCTGATAAATCAAAGATGCTTCCAGGTATTCCATATTCTTGCGCTATTTTGAGGTATACTGCCACATAGGATGGGTCACCGTATAATGAACCCATATGGGTATCAATATGGTCTGGTGTATACCCCCAGGCAATAGACTGTTCAATTTGTGCGCGTATTTCCTTTTCGACTTCCTCGGCCGAGGCATGTTGAACCACTTCTAGTGTGCTTTCCCACATTTTAAATGTAGGGTCGAGTAAGCCCGGAACTTCTGATTTTTCGGTTACCGTACCCCATCGATAGTTTTTCCATTCGCTGGTCAAGGTCAGGTGTAGGCCTACATCCATTTTCGGATTATCGATGGCCCAGTTGATAAAATCTTCTGCATTGGGGCAGGGTATCATGACCGCTGAAGATTGTATAAAGTTGTTTGTCATTAGTTTTTCGGCCGCAGTATTGGCTTCTGGACACATGCCTATATCGTCGGCATGCAGTATGATTACTTTTTTACCGGTGGGCCAACCGAGTTTTTCGGCCCAATTAGTAGCGGCTGTTTTGGGAGTTTCTTGGGTGCTTGCCATTTCAGATGGTTTGTTTTTTTCTTTACAACTACCTAAAGAAAAGGAAATGCATAATAAAAGAAGCACGGCACTTAAATGGGTGTACTGTTTTTTGCGGGTTTTCATAAAGAGCTGTTTAAAGAGTTTGTTTTAATCCCTCATTGAGGGTTTGATTCCCCGAGGCTTGCCTCGAAATGAAAAATGTTTTTTCGGTAGCATACCTCGTACCCTTGGGTCGAGGTTGTTGATTACTGAATTTATAAATAGGTGTTGAACCAGTCGAGGCCGTCTTGATATACTTTATCTAAAGGCACATTACGATGTTTGGCATCATACCAAATGATTTCTTTGGGTTCTTTGGCTGCATTGAACAACAATTTACTCATCATCGGCGGCACTATTTCGTCGTTTTTGGCATTTAGCATTAAAAGGGGTCGTGGATAAATTTGCTTTACAAAATTCAAAGGTTCGATTATGCTTACAAAATCTTTTGCTTCCTCTGAAAGAGCCTGTTCTTCATATAGCAGGTTCATTTGTCCGCCGGCCAAAGCGATTACAGGAACTTTTATACGGTCATCGGTACCGCAAAAAATAGTACCTATGATTCCGCCCAGGCTTATGCCGTAATACCCTATTCTATGGGGGTCTAGTTCTTTTCTAGATTCGATAAAATCGACGGTACGCTGTAGATCGAAAACAGTTTGGCTAATAAGGTTTCGTGACCAATATTTATAGGTGCCTGTTAGATCGAATTCAAAGGTATCGGCTTTTCGATCTCCATGGCCACTAATATCTATACGCATGACCGCAAAGCCATTTTTTAGAAAGAGGGTGTTCCCGATAGCTATATAATCAACTGCTTTATGGTCGCCGAGGCCATGCATCAGTATGATTACGGGGATAGGGCCACTTACATTTTTTGGTATGCTCAGAAGCCCGCTTACTTTCTGATTGTGTATGCTGGTATACGAAACCGAAAGCACTTTGAAATCGGTGGTATCAATGATGACACGTACAGAATCTTGCAAGGGGATCGCCTGATCATAGCCATAGTATTTGGAAACGGGAAAAGATTCATTTGTTGCCCCAAGAACCCTATAGGCAACAAAGATTAAAACAACTAGGATTCCGCTTCCTAATAACCAATTTCGAGTTTTTCTAGAGGACCTCATCGTCATCGGCTACATACATTCGAGTGCTTTTAGTATATGTTCCACCATTGGGGTCGGCATATTCCAAATCGATATAAAATGCCTTGTATCCTTTTTTCGGGAATGCTATTTTTTGAACGGCCGCCTTACCTTGGCTTATGGTTACTTTGCTAGAGTCCCATTCTTCATCTCTAAAATCACGATCCTCTGAATCTGCTGTCCACAAATAAAGTGATTTAAGATCTTCGGAATTCGATGTTACAGAAATTGTAGCAGATACCTCGTCAGAGCTTAATTCATAGGCAAGCTCGGCATATGGTTTTTTATTTAAAGTACGTCCCCAAAAAGCACTCAGTGCCTTTAATGCTTTTTCTCCCCCGTCGAGATTATGCCCGGCATTAGGCGTGTAGTGAATGTAGTTCTCGCCAGGAATGTCTTTGATGTAATTCTTGACTGCGTCAACCGGCCAATACTTATCATTGGTGCCAATAAAGATTAGTTTGGGCATGGTAAGTTGTGATCGATATGAATACGGGTCGATCATTTGGTTCAGGTCATTTCCGTCTTTTGTATTTACCGTTTGCGGAATTTCTAGCTTGATATAGTCGTTGATTTGATCGCTGTATTCATTCCATGCAGTTAGGTGGTAATCTAAACTTATGGGCATATTAAGCACGTCGATAACCATAGGGCCTATGGCCTCTACCCGTTTGTCGCTGGCACCAGTTAGCCAAGTGGTCCAACCGCGTTTCGAAGCCCCTGCGACGGTGAATCGGCTAATGTTCTTTTTTAGTTTTTCTTTAGAAAACTCCTGTATGGCATCCATGCCGCGAACAGCGCTTTTAACCATAGGAAAAAGTAAGGGCCATGTAAGGTCTTTATCCTTTTTATAGTTGTGCAAGGTGAATGATATTAATTGGTCTTCTTCCAAATCTCCATCATATAATGGCTGCATGGGTACTTGTCGTATTATTGCCACTATGGCGCTGTTCTTTTGAGCAATCTGCGCCATTGAGACGGTTTCCTCTCCTTTAGTATCTTTTTCTTTCCAGTTGGGTATGCCATCGGTTAAAATCCCTCCAGTAATGAATAGTAAAGCACCATCGTAGGCGACTTCTTTTGGCACAAATAGTGTCAATTGATGTTTCCAAGTATGTTCTCTCCATTTTTGAGAGGTCAACAGAAGATCATAGGCCTTTACTTCTCCCATTTCAAAAGAATCTTTAAGTTCCCATTTAAAGGAGGTGTCATCATTGTTCAGGTAATTTTTTAAGGCTGTTTTCGGACTTACTTTAAGCTTGGCTTCGGGTAGTGCCTCAGCTGTGGTTTTTGAATTGTCTAGGCATGAGGATAAAATGAATATCGGAGCCAATACTAAAATTGTCAAAAATCTTTTCATGATGGGTATTATGGTGTTAGATAGTTCGTTGCTCGTTTTGGTTTCACTGTTCACTGTTCACTGTTCACTGTTCACTGCTCACTGTTTTTCTGGTCTCGGACTGTTGTTTATTAAGTGCAATGATTCTGAAATCAAAATTTCACCGGTCATTTCTCCTAGGCTGGTTCTACTGACATAGTTATACCTTTCAAAGCTATTAAAATCTTCCTTACTGAGTATATAACCAAAGGCATCATTGGTCAGCCCAAAGAGGAAGGCATGTTCTGTGGCCATTTTTCGTTTTAAATAATAACCGATATTGGGCAGTGCCTCTCCAGGAATGGTCAATATTTGAGCGGTCCCTATATTTAAAAGATTGAGGGTAGTATGCACTGTATTGCCATCGCCCAATCCTAAACTTAGAGGCGAGTTTTTTAGTATGTATCTCATCATTTCTGATTCAATAGGAAATACTACTTTCGTGTTTGTGCAAAAAATAGTCGGATTTTTTTGAAGGGGGGCGTCGGCAATAATACGTAATGCCTCATCGGCCAATAGCTTGCCTATTCTTGTGCATTCCTCCCAATCATTTGCTTCAAGGCCATTGGCTAGCCGGGTATCTGCAGTAACCATTCCACCAAGAGCGCCATTCATGAATAGAGCCATGCCTCCTGTTTTTTTCTCTATTCTATCATAGAGCGGGCCGACCATATCAGGGCTCAATATGCCTTGTTTGCTGCCGATTACTTCGGGGTGAATGGCATAGTTGATCAAGGTGACAATCGCCTTGCCTTTGTTTTTACCCTGTGTTGCTATGGCCTGAATCACACCACATCGTGGGTCGTACAGTTTGGGGGCATAATAATTGTATGCTATTTTGCCTTCAGCTTTGCCTACTGCAATCTTTAAATGGGCAGGCTCCATATTTTTTGTAGCTTCCTTTACGGCATCGGCAATTTGTATCACGCACCATTCAAGATAGTCAAGGTCTGCCGTGTGGTTTCCATGTTCATCAGGAAAAGCATAGGCATCGGGGGCGCTATGGGTATGAGTGGCGCCGATAAGAATATTTTCAAAAGGAATGTCTTCGATGAGATGTCTCGATTTATTACCAAGGGCGGCTGGCCAGCCTAGATTATCAATATTTACGATAGCAATTTTTTCACCTCCATTTTCTATCACCATGGCCCGCACATACAATTCGCCTTTCTTGATAGTGGCGGGTATTGGGGTTCCTACGCCGCCAGATACTGAAATCAAGGGGTCAGGTGTTAGTAGGCGCTTGGCCGATCCAACTCTTAATTCTTGTGATTGTGAGTCAATAGGAAACAGCAAGAACAGGGTAATTAATGCAAAAATCATTTTAGGTATGTCGACTACAAAAAAGTTAACCTTCATGAAAAAATGTTAAAAAAATAGATTATATGAATTTAATTTTAGCAATAAGAATATTGACTCATGTGGTAAAATTAAATCTTAAATATTAAAGAAAGGGGTGATATTTAATGTATATTTAATAAAATACCTGAAGAAAGCTGACGTATTTAGCTATAATTTTGGAGAGATTATAATTAATTTAACAGTTGTGTAACTATTGTGTTTAGATTCATATTCAGGAAATATTTCCAGTTTATGCCAGCATAAAAAAAAGTCTTATGAAGAAAAGAGGTTCGATTGTTTTTTTAGGAATGGTATTTTCCTTGCTACTGATGCTGTCATCATGTAGTTCGGATGATGATGCCGCAAAGGGAGATATTCCTTTTTCAGCTGATATTTTCCAAAGCTCTAGTGGTAAACAAGTTGCCTTTCAGGGGTTGACCCACAGCGCCGCGAGTTGGATGTGGGATTTCGGTGATGGTACTACGAGTGCGGAGCAGAACCCGATTCATATATATCAAGATGGGGGCTATTACGTGGCGACTTTAACGGCTACTGATGCGAATGGGGCAACCAAAACCTCTTCGGTTAATTTGGCTGTTGAACTTACGCCTTATGCATTACTTACTGGTGATCATACGGCTGAGGGGTATCAGGGTAAAAAATGGCGGCTATCTGTCGCTCATTCGCCGAACGATTATTTTGCCAATGCCGATTCTGATTTTTCTCCCTTTAATGGAGCGCCAAACCCCTTGCCAGCAGGTATATTTGGTGCAGGCCTAGGTATGGGAGAGGTATATGAAGATGAATTTACCTTTCATTTTGATGGTACGTATGAACATGATGTTAAAGCAGATGAGGCGGCCTTTAGCGGTTTGGTCTATCAGTTTGTGACTACAGGGGGTGCGGGCATAGTGAATGGTGGAGGGGCCGATTTTGGTCTTTGTACCGGGCTGTATACACCTGAGGCAAATGCCACCTTTACTTATGTAGAGAGCGAAAGTCTTGAGGTCTCATCAGTGTATGGTCCAGGTGGAGCCTTGACCTATTCAGGAGTGAGTACGCTTGATTTTTCGGGAACCGAATTCGTTGGTTTCTATGATTTTCAACGTAAGGTCATTCTTTTGGAGATTAGTAATACCGCCATGCGATTGGCAATGTTTGTGGCTGCTTCTCCTGATTTTATAGGAATAAATACCCATGCCCTTATACTGACCTTTGAAGTTGTTGAATGAATGTAGCGAATATGAACCGATCAAAAAATGATAACCACTATACAATACTAATTATGGATATGCATTATTATATCAAAGATTATATCAAGCGATTTTTTGTTTCTTCTGTTTTTATGCTTTTACTATTGGTTGGCTCCAATGTAAGTGCACAAACCAATGGTTTGGAAGTTTCTGGAACGGTTGTCTCCGTTGAGGACAGTATACCCTTGCCTGGGGTTAGTATTGTTTTAAAAGGTACTGCCACAGGAGTGACCACTGATTTTGATGGTAACTATAACATCAGAATATCCGATAGCAATGGTACATTGGTATTCTCCTATCTGGGGTTTGAGACCCGTGAAGTTGCCGTTAATGGGCAATCCACGATAAATGTTTCTATGGCTACAGGCACAGAGGCCTTGGATGAGGTAGTGGTAACGGCTTTGGGTATAAAACGAGCAGAAAAATCATTGGGCTATTCCGTAGAAAATGTGGCCGCTGAAGAATTGACGAGAGTTACCCAAGCGAACCTCTTGAATTCCTTGTCAGGTAAGGTCGCAGGTGTGACACTCAACGCTACTGGTGGTACGGGGTCCTCGGTAAGTATGGTAATCAGGGGCGCTATTTCTTTGAGTTCTGATAACCAACCGCTTTTTATTGTCGATGGGGTACCCATTGCCAATTCAGTGAACAATATTGGCGGTTTTGGCTCCAGAAATCCAGTAGATTATGGAAATGCCATCTCCGATATAGATCCAGAAAGTATCGAAAGTGTGAGTATATTAAAAGGGGGTAGTGCAGCTGCCTTATACGGTTCACGAGCCGGTAACGGGGTGGTATTAATCACCACAAAAAAAGCGAAAGACAATGACAAAATGAAGGTTAGCGTTACTTCGAATACGGTTTTTGATCTGCCTTATAAATATTTAGACATACAGTCTCAATTTGCTTCGGGTTATCTTTCGTATTCTCCAAGATCCCAGGGTAATGGCAATATTCTTCCTGCTGTAATTCCTGCAGGCGGAAACGGAGGGCCAGAGCTTAATCGTGGTTATTTTGCGGTACAGTGGAATTCGCCTTTAGATGCCAATGGTACTCCCATTCCTATCGAGTTGAAATCATATTCAAATAATATTAAGAATTTTATTCAGACGGGTATCACAACTACCAATAGTATTACGGTTACCAATAGTACTGAAGCTTTGAATTATCGTTTGGGCGTAACAGCCATGGAAAATACAGGTATTATTCCCAATTCTGATTTAAAACGAAATAGTTTTTCGATGTCAGCATCTTCAGGCTTAACTGATAAGCTTGTGGTAAGCAGTAATATCAATGTCGTACATAGCTATGCCGATAACAGACCCGCCTCAAATAGGGGCACGAATCCACTACAGGCGGCCTATAGCGTGCCGGCCAACATCAATATCTTGGATATTAAAAACTATGATCTGCCAGGCACCGATGTCTTTAATTTTTCAGATGACTATCCGAATCCTTGGTTTTTGGCCAATGAAGTAAACAACAGTTTTTCGCGTTTTCGTGTTTTCGGGAATGTAGCTTTGGATTGGCAGCTTTCTCCTTCCTTTAGTATTCGTACCAGTTATAATCTGAACAGCTTTAATCAGACTCAGGAGACTAAAATGGCACCGGGTTATTCTAGAGAACCAAATAACGGCACCTATGGTATCGCGAAAACAGATGGCATGGAAACCAATGTCGATCTGCTGGCTACCTATACCAAAGACTTGGGTGACTTTGATATGACCTTTTCTGCAGGGGGTAACCTCAGATATGTAAGGAATAAGGGGCTTAGTAATTCAGCAGCCGATAAGGCAGGTCTTATTGTGCCCAACCTTTTCACGGTAGCTAATATTGCGCCTGCTGCCTTACGATATTCAAGTTATGAAGAAGAAAGGGGTGTAAATAGTGTTTATGGTCTAGCTAATTTTGGATACAAAGATATGTTGTATGTAGATTTGACCTATAGAATCGATTGGTCGAGTACGCTGCCTTTAAATAATAGACGCTATAACTACCCTTCGGCATCTTTGAGTTTCTTGGTCAGTGAGTTGGTGAGCATACCTAAGGTTGACCTGTTAAAATTACGGGGTGGTTATGCAGAAGTGGGCAATGATGCTCAACCCTATCGTCTTGATACTTATTTTAATAATAACGGTCAATGGGGCGATGCCGTACTCTATAGTGCTCCTTCTATTTTGAATGACCCTGAGATAGAGTCTGAAAAAGCAACTTCTTTAGAGTTTGGTGTTGATTTGACCATGTTTAAAAACAGACTTCGTTTTAATGGTACCTATTATACGGTCGAAAATAAAAATCAAATATTCGTAAATGATTTGCCCCCTTCATCTGGCTTTGGAGGTGTTAGTACAAATGTCGGAATACTCGAAAGTAAAGGCTATGAAATATCTCTTGGCTTTACACCCATACGCAATGAGAATTGGAATTGGGATCTGAATGTGAATTATACCACGAATGAGTCTAAAATGGTTGCCTTGGCCGAAGGAATCGATTATATCCAATTCTGGAGCGACAACAAAAGTGTTTCTAGGGGTTATGTCGCCGACCCTGCAACGGGTGAAGATGGGCTGGTAGGTAATATTTACTCTCCAAAAATCAAAAGGGTGACTGATGTGAATTCTCCTTACTTTAATTATCCTTTAATCGGGCAGGGTGAAGATGCAGAATGGCTGGCCCAAGAAGAGCGTGTAAAAGTGGGTAATTATAACCCTGATTTTATTATGGGCTTACAATCGAGCCTATCATATAAGAACCTGACCTTGAGTCTTACTTTTGACTGGCGTTCTGGTGGGCAATATATGTCACAGACCTCAAGATACCTGACTGAGGATGGCTACAGCCAACAAATCTTGGATAACTTGGTCAACCCGGGTATTGCGGAGGCTGGACCAGAATTGAAACAATGGGTGCTGGATCATGCGGAGGAATACATATTCGGTGAAGATTTTATTTCAATAGGAGGGCCTCCAGGCAATGGCGGGTTTGCCGAAGACCTTGGCGGTAGTGTGGTCTATGATGGCATCTTTAATGCCGGTGTTGTTGGGTCTCATGATGAGAATGGGAATTTTATTCTTGATTATGAAAATTTAGGAGATGTAGGAACAAATTTTATACCCTTCTCGGTAGCGAATCCGTGGGATTTTGGAACACCACATATGTTCGATGCAGACTTTATCAAACTAAGAGAAATATCATTGAGTTATGATCTGCCAAGCAAGTATATTGATCGAATGAATCTTGACAGACTTAGCTTTTCGATTTACAGTAGGAACATCATGTTATGGACCAAAGATTCTGCTTTTGGAGTAGACCCAGAAAGGGCATTTCAAGCTGAAACGAGCCAAGGCAGTAGGGGAACACAGTTTAAGCAAGGTATTGAACGCTATAATGTAGAACCTTGGTTGGTACCTATTGGAATTAAGATTGGCATAACATTTTAAAAAATTTAAACGAATAGCATCATGAATCAAATAAAAAGTAAAATAACGATATTGGTTTTGAGTCTGATCTTGTTGGTTTCATGCCACGGTCTAGAAGAATTAAATGATAATCCGAATAAAGTAGGAGCAGATAATGTAGATCCCAATCTTTTAGTGCCCACGGTAATTAAGGGCGTAGGAATAAGTGTTGTGAGTTTGGGGTTTGGTAATATCGCCGGAGTCATGCAGCACACTCAAAAAGATGGCTGGTCGAGCGGGCACAATGCCTATGATTGGAGCAATGATTCTCACAGTTGGAGAAGCTTTTACTCCCTTTTATCCACCAATAAAGTTTTGATGGAAAAGGCGGAAGCCGAAAATTTGGAATTTCATTTGGGTGTGGGCTTGGTAATGAAGGCCTTTATTTATGGCCTAATTACTGATTTATGGGGTGATGCTCCTAATGTAGATGCTCTTAAAGCAACCGATGGCCCTGAGTATTATGACGCTGCTTTCGATAATCAAAAGTCAATATATGATGGCGTCTTGGCAGATTTAAAGACAGCCAATACTCTTTTGTCCAAAGATCAGGGTAGCTACTTTAGTATCAATGATAGTCAAGATATCTTGTTCGAAGGCAATGTGTCGAAATGGCGCAAGTTTGCGAATTCTCTTGCTTTACGATATTATATGAGGTTATCGGCTAAGGATCCTGCTTTGGCGGAACAGGGTATAAAAACCATTCTTGCCAATCCGCAGCAATTTCCGTTGATCTTAGATGCCTCCGATGATGCAAATATGGCCTATATCGGAAATACGAGTGCAGATTCTTGGCCTACGAATACTGAGTTCGACTCAGATGCCCAAGGTGCCTATTTCAGAATTAAAATGGCGAAGACCTTGGTCGATGTTTTGAAGACTCTCGATGATCCTCGATTAGGGGTTTGGGCGAATAAAGTTGATGTTCCATTGGTATTGGAAGTTGGTGCGGCAGATGATTTTGACGAAGTAATCGATGGCGAGCGCCATGTGTCTCAAGCCATAGTTGATGCCTATGAAAGTACACTAGGTTTTCCGGTCGATTACGATAAGGAATATATAGGGCTGGCAACGGCTATTACTTTTGGGGCAGCATATAATTTGAGTGAAAATGTTAATCAAGGTACACTTAATTTGCATGCTTCTCAATTAAATGATATATATCAAGCAGCAGATGGTGATTTGCTACAAGCCCGTTTTATTTCGGCAGCAGAAGTAAACTTCATTTTGGCAGAGGCGGCTACAAAAGGGTGGGCTTCAGGTACTGCAGAGCAGTATTATAATGAGGGTGTAAAACAATCCTTGAATGCTTGGGGTGTCGGAGACATGTATGATGATTATATTTCTGGCGTAGCGGCCTATGGTAGTTTTGAGGATATTATTGAACAAAAATGGATTGCCAGTTGGTCAGCAGCGGCTGAGTCTTGGTTCGACTATAGAAGAACTGGTCTTCCGGATCTACAAACGGGAGCAGCATCGAAACGGTCAGCTCTGCCCTTGCGATTCTATTATCACATTGATGAGATTGATACCAACTCGGAAAACGCCGATAGTGCTATAAGTAAATTAGAGACCACTGATTTTCAAGGTAGTGACAGCAAAAATAGCGCCTGGTCTAAAATGTGGTTATTGCAGGGCACCAATAAGCCATATTAAACATAATTTTAGTTGAGTTAGTCGTTTTTTACAGAAGACTCTTCATTTCGAAGAGTCTTCTGCTTTTCTAGATAGTTCGGTTCTATATGCGCCTGATGAAGTGTCTTGAATGTAGTGCTTTTCAAAGAAGCCTAAGCGAGGGTGCCTTTTGCCACTAAATGTCTTTTCTCTAAAAAAAGATGAAGCTGTTTGGCCGATACATTTTTTTTAAACTTGTTAAAAAAGTTCGAAGCCATTCGTATAGGTCTGCTAATGGGTTAAAATATGATGCGTTTAGCACAATATTGTAGTGGCGCGACGACCTATTTAAACGTTATTTTGTTAAAATTGTAATACAATGTTTATGAAATTGCCTCTAAAAGGTGTTATTCCCCCCTTGGTTACCCCATTATTGAAAAATAATGAGTTAGATAGTAATGGTCTTAAGAAGCTTATCGAACATGTTTTGGAGGGTGGTGTTCACGGTGTTTTTTTACTAGGTACCAATGGCGAGGGCCCAAGTTTGGGCTATGCTTTAAGAAAGCAACTCATCACCGAAGCTTGTGAAATAGTAAACCATAGGGTTCCTGTGTTGGTTTGTATCACCGATACCTCTCTTGAGGCAAGCTTGGACATTGCCGAACACGCTAAAAAATCAGGAGCAGACGCCCTAGTTGTAGCGCCCCCGTATTATTTTCCGATTTCACAACAAGAAATGGTAGATTACCTTAGAGATTTGGCTCCAATGTTGCCCCTGCCTTTTCTTTTGTACAATATACCAAGCTGTACCAAACTTCACCTATCTGTAGAGACCGTAAAAAAAGCCAAGGAATTGGGGGCCATTGGAATTAAAGAGAGCTCTGGTGATATGACATTGTTATACGCACTCATTGAGGAGTTTAAAGATTCTCCTGAATTTTCGATTATTGCGGGCACAGAACTTTTTTTATCGGAAACCATTCTAAATGGTGGTCATGGGGCAGTCGCAGGCGGAGCGAATTTTTTTCCTAGACTGTTTGTTGAGCTGTATGAAGCGGCCTTGTCAAATGATCTGAACAGAATAAAAGAGCTTCGCCAAATAGTAGTTGAGATACATAGTACCATCTATGACGTAGGAGACTCTGCCACTAAAAGTATAAAAGCCATTAAAAGCGCCTTATCGATTATGGGTATTTGTACCGATTATATGGTGCGACCACTTCATAAATTTGATGCAGAACAGCAAAATGAAATCAAAGGGTATTTGGATCAATTTGAATACAGTAAAGATTTCAGCGCAATAGTGTAAATTTTAAACCTAAAAACAGTTACATGAAACGAAGCAGTATACAAAAGTTCGCTGTTGCTGTTCCCATCTTATGTATTGTCATTTTAGCTACTTTTTTTCATTTTCAACTGTATTTTGAAAATGTGCTGACCCTTGCGCCAGAAACTGATTACGGTATAAGAATGTCGATTTGGCGCATTGTCTTTGAGCCCCTTCTTGGACTGTTGCTCTATTTTAATCGCTCTATATACGCCTTGAAAGAATTGTCTTTGACAGGGCTGTGGATTTTTATTTTTTACATAGGTTTTAGTGCTATTAAAATTTTCAGGGCGCGAACAGAAAGAATAAAGATGCTTTTGAAAAAGCTTGCTGATGTATTCTTACTGATAGGTAGCTGTTTTGCAATCTTTGTTCTTATTCTATTTATTCCCTTACCCAATAATACTATTGTAAATAATTCAAAGGATAGCATTTTGGTGACTACCCATGCGCATACTGAATTCAGTCATGACGGCCTGACCTCTCAGGAAAACATGTGGAAATGGCACCAAAGAAATGGCTTTGATGCCTTTTTTATTACCGATCATGCCAATCATAAAAAGAGTTTGGCGTTTGCCCAGGCACAAAAAGATGGCGATTTTTCTATTGCTCCATTGGTTTTGGTCGGGCAGGAATATTCTGCGAGCAATCATATGAGCCTGTTGGGTCTCAATGGTAAGTTCGATACTAAGGGGCTGGGAGATAAGGCTGTAATCGATTCGGTACATCACTATGGTGGGGCCGTGATTATCAACCATTGGTTCGATGGCAAGGGAAAAGAAAAAGAGTACTATGAGAAGTTGGGGGTCGATGGCTTTGAAATAGAAAATGTGGGCAAAGATCTTTATTACGACAGGGCCACTTTCAGCCGCTTAAAAGAGTTTTGTGAAGACAATCAGCTCACCATGATTGCCGGGCTTGATTTTCACGGCTATGGCCGAGTATGCTCCCTATACAATGCTTTTGAAATACCTTATTGGCATGCTATGGATTACAGTTCAAAGCAGCAGGCTATTCTGAATATCATAAAAAACGGATTCCAAGAAAAGATAAAGCTCCTCCTCTACAAAGATCGCCCTTTTTATACTGATGATACGCTATTGTTCAGGCCTTTTATGACTCTTTTGAATTATTTTAGAACCTTGAATTGGGTTCAGGTTCTCTCTTGGGCTTTTTGGTTACTGCTTTTTCAACTCATTCAAAATAGTAAAAAGGCTGCCGCTATAGGGCGAGATAGAACACTCCCTATTTTGGCAATAGCAAGTGCCATTTTTATGATTGTTTTGGCAGGGGTATATTATTTTAGGGGTGAAGCCGTACAAGGGTATAGTAAAGTATATGCAGAATACAGTGCGCTTCTTGGGCCTATTGGTCTATTGTTTCTTTTGTACGCTTTGGTCGTTGTATATTTTAGATTTTTCAAACCCAAAGCTAAGCTAGTTTCCAAATGAGAAAAAAAGTACTGAAAAGCGTGCTTTGGTCTGTAGCAGTTTTGTCGGTGGCCTCATACTTTTATTGGTTTCTACCGCTCTGGGGCATTCCTTTTAACTCGCAACGCCATGGTAATCCGCCACTTACGCCCGCTTGGGCTTTAGAATGTTGGCTGTGGGAGGATGATGTGAATACTTCAGAATATGTAGATGAACTACTGGCCGGGTATCGAGAACATGATATTCCCGTACGTACTATTTTGTTAGACAGTCCTTGGTCTTTACGGTACAATGATTTTAAAATTGATTCAAGTCGATATAAAAAACCGGATGCCTGGTTCAAAGACTTGGAGGATAAGGGGTATCGTGTGGTACTGTGGATGACCTCTATGGTAAACAGTTATAGCAAAGATGCCAAGATTCAAGACGATGAACCGTGGTACAATGAGGCCATGTCAAAAGGCTTTTTGGCGAAATCGAGTGCGCCTAATCAATGGTGGAAAGGCAAGGGGGGCTTTATCGATTATTCTAATCCCGATGCGATGCGATGGTGGCATGGTCTACAGCAGCATGTTTTCGACCTCGGTATCGATGGCTGGAAACTAGACGGTACGGCAACACTTTTTTGGAACAAATTGGGGCCAGTACCTTTTTTCTACAAAAAGACAAAAAGTGGGTTGATGTCAGCCAGAACATATATGGATCACTATTATCGTGATGAATATGAGTACGGACTGACCCAGAACCCTGAATTCGTAACTCTTTCAAGATCCATCGATAGAGGATACCACCCCGAAGGTTTTGCCCCCATTGATGCCTCTGCCGTAAATTGGGTGGGCGATCAAAGACACGAATGGCTTACCGATGAAATGATCAAGGAGCGTGGTGCTGCAGCAAAAGATATCGCTTTGAAAGGAGTTCAAGGCTTCGAGTCGGCTATAGAAAATATTTTGAAAAGTGCCGAACTGGGCTATAATATTATAGGTTCTGATATTGCCGGGTTTTCGGGCAAGGCCATTCCTCCAAGATTATACATTCGGTGGACACAGTTCTCAACCTTTTGCGGTCTCTTTCTCAACGGTGGTCATGGTGAAAGGCGGCTATGGAAAAGAACCGATGAGGAACTTGATATTATACGAAAATACAGTTGGTTGCATACCGAACTGCGGCCCTATATGTATCATTATGTTATAACCGCACATGAGGGTGGGCGAAGATTGCAGACCCCCTTAAAAGAGGGTAAGTTCCACTATATGTTCGGAGATGATTTTCTTATCGCCCCAATATATAAGGATTCTAAAAGCCATGAAGTATCACTGCCTGAAGGAAAATGGCGGTATTTTTTCGGTGATAAAAAAGTGTTGCAGGGCCCAACAACCTTTGAGAGAGCGTTTTCTATGGAGGAATTTCCGGTATTTATCAAAGAGGGGGCCATTGTTCCTTTAGATATAAAACGAGCGTACACGAATATTGGCGATAAGAGCTCGCAGGGCTTTGTTACCATTTTAATGTATCCTGATAAGCACAATAATTTCACTTACTATAACCCTGACAACAAAGAAGAAACCGAAATTTCGTACAGGCGAGAGGGGCATACGTTGAACGTAACGCTTCAAGGCGTGAGAATATCTCATATTCTACGAATACAGTCCGATAGTACTCCCAAAGAAATTAGCCTTGATGGTAGAAAACTAGGAGAATTGTCTTGGAAATATAATAAAGGGTCAAAAAAAATAGAAATTAAAACAACGGCTGCCTATAAAAAAGGGGCATATGTTATAAAGCTTTAAAACAAAAGGGAAATGAATAGGAAGAAGCAAGGTATCGGTATTTTGATAGTAGCCATGTCACTTGCCACGGCTTGGGCGATTCGAGGACAGTTCGGCCACGAACAAGGTGCGGCCTGGGCAGGGGCAATTGGTGGTTTGGCCTTGGTTTTGGTTTCTAAAAGAAAAGACTGGTACAATAAAATGGCGCTGGTGGCCTTGGCATCAGCTATAGGTTGGGGTGCAGGGGGCATGATAAGTTACGGTATGGTGGTCGGCTATGGTCGGGCTGATAATTTTATAAATGCATTCTACGGTCTCAGTATGCTCTTTGTTATTGGCGCTTTATTCGGCTTGCTGGGGGGTGGGTTGGTTGGTTTGGTGCTAGATTCCACAGAGAAGAACAAGGTGAAATGGGGTGCATTGATGGCCGAAATGACGGCAGGAGGCTTACTCGTCTATTTTTTTCTAATAGAACAGATCGGTTTTAAAATGACACCTCCACGATCCGAAGCCTGGGCGATTATTTTGGGTGCCGGTCTGGCCATGCTATTGCATATGGCACGTGCTAAGCGAAATTCTGCCATACGGGTAGCTGTTTTTTCGGCTTTGGGTGCGGGCTTTGGCTTTGCCTTCGGCAACTTTTTGCAAATCATGGGCAACATTATAGAGATTCCCTTCAATATGTGGAACGTTATGGAATATAGTATTGGCTTTTTTGGAGGTTCAGGCCTGGCCTATGGGGTGTTTAGCTCCCACTGGCCAGTAGATGAAGCAAAGCCTAAACAATGGGTCAATAGGCTGGCTTTGTTCTTTGTAATTGTTTTTATTCCATTAATCATATATCGCGAGACCTTAAACTATAGCTATTTCTTAAAACGCCTAGGAGAGATGCCCAATGTAGAATCTGTCGCCTTTACTAGTACCCTATTCGTAGCCATAGTATTAGTGCTGATGGCCATAGGCTTGTTTTGGAAATTAAAAGATGTCAATTATAAAAAAAAGGATATTACCCTATTTCTCTTTGTTTATTTGATAACGTATACCTTAATCAGTTATGTGGTTACTGGCCTTTTTGCCGGTAATATGGAGTTCAGTCACCATTTGTATGTCGTAAATAGTATAGTGCTTTTCATCTTAGCGAGCTATGAGAAGTATGAGGTATTCGGAAAGGTTTCTGAAAAAATTAATACTAAAAAATGGTTTCTTTGTTTTCTGGCCATTCTGGTATATATTGCCCTATTGTCCTTGATTTCAGTCAATGCACATGATGAATTGTCAGGAGGCCACAATAGATTTTCTATCGGTTGAAATATTTTAGAATGAACAATACTTCGTATAGCGAGCAAAGTGCTAAAAGGATAATTATAATCCTTACTTTTTTATCTATTGGTTACGCCGTGTTACGGTATAATATCATGGGTGATGTTCCGTGGAAAGACCTGCCCCTATTTGTTTTAAACAAAGGTATTTCTCTTGCCTCATTACTATTATTGACTCTTAATTTCTCATTGAGTCCCTTGAAGAACCTTGGAATATCGATTTCTGATACAATTTTGAATGCTAGGAAATCTTTCGGCGTTACGGGCTTCGCATATGCATTTATGCATTTAATCATAAGCTTATCTATTATAAATCCTGTCTATTACCCCGCTTTTTTTATTGAAGAAGGGTCATTTACACTTAGGGGAGGCTTATGTTTATTAGGGGGGGTGTTGAGTTTTATTCTTTTATGGGTGTATTATAAAAGCTTCAAGCAAGTTGCAAATAAAAATCTAAAGATAAATGCAAGGATAACTTCAAAAAAAAGCATTCTTTACATTCTGTTTTTTCTAGGAATACATTTCTTTTTTTTAGGATATACCAGCTGGACAACTGTTCATCTTTGGCCGGGAGGGTTACCGCCCATTAGTTTGATTTCTTTCTTGATTTTTTTACTCGGGTTCTTGATCAATGTATTTGGGAGGAAGGGGTAGTGGAGTGAACAATTAGCAATTAGCAGTGAACAGTAAGCAGTGAACAGTGAAGGGTGAAACGATTAACAAATAAACAACATGACGTTTTTGCGAGGCACGAAGCAATCTGTTTGTTGTGCGTATAAAGTAATGAGTTCAAAGTATTAAGTACAAAGTAATGAGTATTAAGTAATGAGTATTAAGTAATGAGTACAAAGTATTAAGTACAGCGTAAAAAAAAGGCAAGAACAAAGACAAAAGAACTGGCAAGAATTGTTTTTTTACTAACAACTAACAACTAACAACTAACAACTAACAACTAACAACTAACAACTAACAACTAACAACTAACAACTAACAACTAACAACTAACAATCTACAG
>JASFYU010000109.1:0-10196 GCA_045046905.1 Flavobacteriaceae bacterium
CTGGTTCTTCATGCTGAGCAAAGCTGTCTTTTTTATCCTGTCGAATAACAAAGCGGATGGCACCGTTGCAAAGATTGCAAACCCCATCAAAGAGAATTATTTTTTTGTTTTCAGTATTTTTCATCTGCCATTTCCTTGAAGAGGGAAACCTATGAGCATTCAATACAAATATACGACCTAGTAAATTGCAATACCAACTTCTATAACGTATTTAAGAAGGTCGTTAAATCGGTTTTCTTGTCAATTTCTAATTTCTTCTTCAGCCTATATTTGGACTTTAAAATACTATCAGGCATCACATTTAATGTAGCTGCAATTTCCTTGGTGGTAAGGTTCATACGTAAGAAGGCGGCCAGTCGTATTTCTTTTTCAGTGATATCGGCATAAATGGTCTTTAGTTTTTGATCAAAATCATTGTGCACATCGGCAAAGAAGCTTTTAAACACCTCCCAGTCCTTATCTGATGCGTTCTCTTTTTTTAAGAGCATTACAATACGTCTGAATTCTACTTTAAAGAGTTCTGGCGACTCTTTGATACGCTCCAAATTGTTCATCAACTCTTGAATGAAGGTATTTTTCTGTACCAAATGCAGGGTTTGACTGGTCAATTCTTTCTTTTTATGTTCAATTTCTTGTTTGTAGATTTCTTCCTGCTTTTCTCGGGCTATTCGATTTTTTTTCATGCGTTGGCGAAATCCGAAATATAAAAGACCTGAAACTGCCACGAAAGTGAACATTCCACCCGCATACAGTACTTTTCTTAGCTTGGTTATATGCATTTCTTGGTTAAGTGTAATTATTTCTTCTTCTTGAAGCGCTATTTCAGCTTCTTTTTTTTCTATTTCATAAATGACCTTTAGCTCTTCAATTTGCTGAGACTTTCTTTCATTGTATATACTATCATTTAGGGAGTGATATATTTGATAATCACTGAAAGCTAGGTCATTTTGATGTAATCGATTTCTAATTATGGCTCTTGTCTTCATGGCATCACGTAAGGTGGGTAATGCCCCAATTTTTTCGGCCACGCTTATTACTTTATTTATATTTATCAAGGCCTTTGAAAAGTTATTTTGTTCAATTTCTAAATTAGCCATTTCTTGCAAGGCTTCTGTCAAGTTTAGCTTGATATCTTCCTGTTTGGAAATTTGAACAGATTCATCTAACAACTTTTTTGCGTTTTCATAATCTCCACTAGTATAACGGAGTCTACCAAGATCATTAAGCGATTGAGATATCATAGACTGTACGTTCATTTCTCGTGCAAGGAGCAGAGATTGCTTGAAATAATTTTCAGCTGCGTCAAGATTACCTAATTTTTCGGCTGCCAAGCCTGCTGTATTAGAGGCGTAGCTATAGTATATCTTATCATCATTTTCTACATAAATAGCTATGGCCTTTTTAGCATACGCTAGACATAAGCTATAATTCTGTTGCTCGAACTCTATGTCTGCCAACTGTTTTAGGGCATCTCCTTTGCGTACTTCATCATCAATTTTCTCAAAAAATCGCAAAGACTTTAATGTGTTTTCCAAGGCAAGCTTATAACTCCCTTTTTCAAAATATATGCCTCCCAAAACTTCATATTCCGAACCTCTGAGATCAAAATCGCCTAAGTCAGAGTTTTTTCTGTTAGCATCGGTATACAACTCTAATACGGAGCTTGTAATAGCAATCGCCTGATCAAAATTTCCTTTTTCTCGTTCTATAGTAGCTAATGAATGTAAGGCGAAAATTTGACCCCGTACAGAACCCATACCTTTAAATTCTACAAGTGCAAGATTGTGAAAATGGGCAGCAGAGTCGTTTTTGGACTGGTTGAAGTAATAATTGCCAAATTGAAGATATCCATTAGCTATTCCTTTTTTATAGCCGATTTTTTCAGATAGGTCTTGGGCTTGCTTGGCATATTCAAAAGCTTTTTCATTGTCAAAGAACATCATTCGCTCGTGTATACGACCAAGTACCTGTGCTTTTTTCTCACCGTCGGAAAGGTTTTTTGAAACCGTAATTAAACTATCTAATTCTTTTTGTCTCTCCTGTGCATACCCCTGAACAAGGCATAAAAGAAAGAAAATAAACAATACGAAGGGCGTTTTCATAATGAAATATCTTTTGGTTGTTACTAATGTAGCCAATATAGCTTTCAAAAAATAACGCGATATAGACCTCGGTAACACCTTGTCCATGGTATGTCTATACTTGAGTAGACAAAACACAGAGCATTATGAGTCGTAATAAACTGATAATTAGAGTATTATACTAAATTTTAAATTCATGCACTTATCGACTGTCTATAAGTTTTTATAAGGTTTTTTGTTGCCTTGTCCATACTTTGTCTATGGACAATATTAGTTAAGTGATTGATTTGCATCTAGTTTTGGGCTGTTGAATCTTAAAACTCAAAGTATTATGAAAACAAGTCCGATTGCTTTAAAACGGTTATTTCCGTATCTATTTTTAATTGCCTGCCTAGCTTGTAGTAAGGATGGTGGAGAAGATAATCCAAAACCGATTCCTGATCAAGAGAATCTTGAAGCTGAGTTTGCCAAAGTGGTTACCGATGCTGGTGATTTTGAAGATCCTAAAAATGCTGAAGAAGTTATTGAAGTAACCGAAGGCAACGAGATTATCGAAGGCGAGGTCTGGAACTGTAAAACCACTACTTACGATGCTCTTAAGAGTGGCGGAACGGGTAGAGATGGGTTTCCGCTTTTTAATCCGAACGCATCTGTAATCTACCCCGGTAGCTTATTGCAGGGCAAATCGCTTAAAAAGGCAACGCCTGATGTAATTGCTGTAGAGCGTTCAGGAGGTACCGTTTCCTACAATCTAAACAATGGAAACCTCACCTCTAGTTTTTCGGTAGACAAGGTGGCCAAAAGCTCGATTCAAGACGCGATGAACAATATTATTGCGAACTCGCCACCAGATCTACCTGCCAATTTTTCATTTAACTATAGCCAAGTACAGAGCCGGCAATCTTTGGCCCTCAGCATGGGTATCGATTTTGAAAATGCCTTTGCGGATGTTAGTGTCGATTTTGATTTTAGTTCTGAAAAGGAGTACAATCGCATTTTGGTAGAGTTAAAACAAAACTTCTATACGATGTCTATTGACATACCCACAAGTTTGAAAGGGCTGTTTGCTGATTCGGTCACTCCTGCCGATTTGGCTAAATACGTTCAAGCCGGTAATCCTGCAACCTATATCAGTGATGTTTCTTACGGAAGAATTTACTATATGTTGGTAGAATCTACTTCCTCGTATCAAGAAATGAATGCTGCCGTAGACGCCGAGTTTCAGGCCGTAGTAGGAAAAGTCGGTGTGGAGATCGATGCTTCATTCATAAGCAAATTAAACGAGGTCAAGATCAAGGTGATGGCATTTGGTGGAGAATCGGAATCTACAATTCGAACCATTGGAGGCAATTTGTCGGAACTGGTAGATCTTCTTGCAAAAAGTAGCACAATATCTTCGGGACTACCATTAAGTTATGTGGTTCGAAGTGTAAACACCAATCAAATCGTAGGAGTGCAATTGGCTACAAAATATGATGTGACAGAGTGTACTCCTGCGCCAATAGGGGGTGAGCCTATTCATACCGCACATTGGAAAGGGCAGGTGCTTTCTAGAATGGGGCCGGTAGGTGCAGCCTTTGCCCTTCAGGGCACAGAGTTTATTCTTATCAGTGACGATGGAAAACGGTATATGCGAAGTTTCGAAGGAAAATTGGATGGTCCGTTTCCATTGTCTAATCTTTTTGAGGGTGAAGTTCCTTTCGGAGATGATGGTATAGGCGCCGCATGCAATCTTGAAGGCAATAGTCCTGATTACGAACCGACCATCATGTTAATGTCGAAAAACGGATTATTCTATAACTATGTAATAGGCGGAAAATGGAGCAATAACCAAACCAATATCGAAGATTTGGCCCAAGGCAATAACCCTTTGGCATTGATGGGGGTTGGAGCAATGATTTTCAACTCGAAAGACCCCCAAGGGCCTTCAACTCGGTTTATGTTCAATAAAGTCGGTAGTCAATATGCATTGTACAATAACAATCCGAATGGCTTTTCTGCTTTGTTCGACAGAACCCAGTGGGGCCCTGATGGTACTCTTCCTTTTGACGTAGGTGCAGGTATTGGCTTTTATTTAGGAAATAGTAGACAATACCTTCTATTTGACCAGACCGGTACCAAATATGTCATTTCTAATGGAAGTAGTACTCCCATAGGACCATTTGATCTGTAGAGCATTTTAATCAACAAGCTCGACCCAAGCCTGCCTGACGGCGAGGCAGGGGTACGAGCTATGCTTCCGGAAAACATTTTTCATATCGAGGCAGGCATCGTGGAACCTACCTCACTGGCAGGCGGATTACACGCTCAATGAGAGGATTAAAGTTTTAGTTCAAGACAGTCGGTGTCTAAGAGTTGAGATTCAACAACTTGATGCCGGCTGTTTCTTATAAATGACTTTTAAGTATAAGCGGTCATTACAACCGTAAATAAAATCCTAGGAACACTAATACTTACTCAAAAAATCAACCGTTTTATACATAGATACATAGCCATGAAAAAACTGACTTCACTTCTTTTACCGCTGTTTATTGCTTGTTCTTCAACTTCTGATGACATGCAACAAGCCGAAAACTCTATTGATTCTGACCTTGACTTTAAGCAAGAAATGCGTGATTTTGTTATAGCTATTAGCCAATATGGCAAGGCTAACAATCCTAATTTTGCAATAATACCGCAAAACGGAATTGAACCGGTCACCTCGAATGGAGAGGATGATGGCAGCCCTCATTCCGCCTATTTATCTGCCATTGATGGCCACGGACAAGAAGACTTATTTTATGGTTACGACAATGATGATCAAGCCACGCCGATAGAAGACAATACGTATTTGAGAACCTTTTTAGATATTTCAAAAAATGCAGGAAACACTATTTTGGTTACTGATTATTGCTCGACGGCTTCAAAAATGGAAGATTCTTACCAAGTTAACAACGCTTCAGAATATGTTTCTTTTGCCGCCGATGATAGGGAGCTTAAAGGAATACCCAATTACCCTTTGATGCCCTATGGAGAAAATGATGCCGTTATCACCGAGCTTGGTCAGGCCAAGAATTTTCTATACTTGATCAATCCCGGGAATTTCAATTCCAAGACAGAATTTATCACTGCCGTGACCAACACCAACTACGATGTATTGATTCTGGACAAGTTCTTTGCCGATGGTGCACCATTCACAAAGGAAGAAATAGAACTACTTAGGGCAAAAGCCAATGGTGGCAAGCGTATGGTAATTTAATATATGTCGATAGGCGAAGCCGAAGATTATCGTTATTATTGGCAATCTGAATGGAACACCAATAAGCCCGATTGGCTTGAGGTCGTAAACCCAGATTGGCCAGGGAATTTTAAGGTAAAATACTGGAATACTGAATGGAAAGCTCTTATTTTAGGAGATAAAAATGCGTATTTAGACAAGATTATCGCTGCCGATTTTGATGGCGTTTATCTAGATATCATTGACGCTTTCGAGTATTTCGAGTAGGAGGGGAGGCGTTTTTAGCTCTTGCATTTCCTCGAAATAACAGCCAGCAACAAGCAACGAACTAAAAACAGTACTAAGTAAGCAGTAAACAGTACTAAGTAAGTAGTAATCAGTGTTTAGTAGTAGCGACGAGAAACAAGAAAAGAGGAATAAGAAATGAGAAACCATTAATGAACAACTACTTTTTCGCCTCGACCAATTCCAATTGATCAACGCTGACATTGGTGGTGAACATGCCATAGTTTACGATGGCCTTGTTTTTTTCGAGCTTATCAATACTACCTACTGCTTTGCCTTCGAATAGCCGTACGCGGTCGCCAATTCTGAAGACTGGTCTGGGCTTATTTTTTTCTTTGATGTATGCCTTATTACTTTCAATCTTTTTTTTCTGACGTATTACTTTGATCTCTTTTTGTACTTCTTGCGCCACTTGGGTTTTTCTTGAGCGTTCGACCTTGTCTTCCTTTACCGATTTTTTCTTCCGCTTACTATTTTCGGTTTCCACAATTTGTAATAATTCTGATACCAAGGAGCGCTTTTTGTTGTCCTGAAAATACTTGTTGGCCGCTTTGTCAATCTTGTTGCCCAAGTGGATTACACGCTGATTGTGGTCGTACAATTCTTGGTAATTTTCAAGCTTTAATTTGATTTTGGCGTTCAATTTTTCTAATCGAACAGTTTCTTCCCTTGCCTTAGACTCCTCCTCTTGTAGCCTAGAGCCTGTTTTAGCCATTTTGCTACGCTCTTTCTGCATTTTAGCTATCGTGGCATCAAAACGTACTTTGCCTCGCTCTATTTTCTTCTTTGCTCTGTTGATCAAGCTATAGGGAATGCCGTTTTTCTGTGCCACCTCAAAGGTAAAGGAGCTGCCTGCCTCACCCAAAACTAATTGAAAGGTGGGTTCTAGGGTGTTGCCATCAAAAAGCATATTGGCATTTGTAGTATGCGGCAATTCATCAGCCAGGGCCTTTAAATTGGCATAATGCGTGGTAATGATCCCATATGCGCCTCTTTCGTAAAAGATCTCTAAAAATGCTTCGGCCAGGGCGCCACCGAGCTCGGGGTCACTACCCGTACCGAATTCATCGATAAGAAAAAGCGTATCTGCACCGCACTTACGCAAAAAATTATTCATATTCTTTAATCGATAGCTATAGGTGCTCAGGTGATTTTCTATAGATTGATTGTCACCAATATCTGTCAGTATTTTATTGAATAAGCACACAGAACTCCTTTCATGAACGGGAATTAGAAGTCCTGATTGAAGCATTACTTGAAGTAGACCTATGGTTTTTAAAGTAATACTTTTTCCGCCGGCATTGGGCCCTGAAATCACGATGATACGGTTCTCAGGGTGCAGTTCAATGGTCTGCGGATGCGTTTTTTCATTTTTTAATGTATTGCTCAAATACAATAAGGGATGGTAGGCATCTCTGAGAAATAGGCGTTTATCAGTATTGATTTCTGGCAAAAGAGAATTGGTATCTAAAGCATACCTAGCCTTTGCGGCGGTGACATCTATAGTAGCTAAAAACTCTTGATAGGCCGATAATAAGAACGCAAAGGGCCGAATGAATGCAGTCAGTTCATTTAAAATACGCTGTACTTCTTCGGTCTCATCAAACTCAAGGTTATTAAGTTCACGACTGTACTTTAAAGTAGCCTCGGGTTCGATATAAACAATACTTCCCGTTTTTGAAGACCCCATGACCGAACCTTTTATTTTTCTACGGTACATTGCTTTGACAGCCAGCACACGACGGTTTTCCACAACAGATTCCCTGATATCATCTAAATAATCGGATCCATGATACAAATTCAGAGCCGAAGCAAAACTTTGTCCAATTTTTCCCTTGACCTGATTAATATCTTTGCGTATTTCAAATAGTTGGTCCGAAGCACGATCTTTTACCTCGCCAAAACGGTCAATAACAAGATTAATCTGTGTCTGAATATCAGCGTTTAGCTCAATCTCTTCCGATACTTCGAAAAGCAAGGGATAGTATTCCTTAAATTTTTTAAAGAACTTTTTATGGAGTGTTATTGTAGTACAGATGCTTGCGATCCTTCGAAAACCATTAATTTCTAATGTGGTGTTCTCGATCCGTAAAAGCTGTAATTCGGTATCGATACGATCAAAGCTGTGATTCGGAATGCGGTTCTCATTGGCATAGGAAGATAAATATTCAGAGGTCTGCCCCAAAACTTTGATGACTTCTTCCTCATTCTCCAGGGGTTTGAGGTTCAATGCCCGCTCCTTGCCTAGCTCGGTATGGCAACGCCTTAGCAACTGTTCCAAAACAGTGGGAAATTCTAAGTCTTGCAGGGTTTTAGGGTGAATTCTTGACATGATTACATTTTGCAAGGAGCAAATGTAGCGAATAGGTATGAAACAGAGATTGGTGAAGTGGGTTTAATCTCTCCTCGTGGGTTTAGCTCCCCTATGCCTGCCCGCCTATGGTGGGGCCTGCCTCGAAATCTAAAAGTTTTCGGAAACATACCTCGTACTCCTGCCTCGCCGTCAGGCAGGCTTGGGTCGAACTCAGGTTTAAAATAAAGGGGCGGCCTAAAAAGAATGACTCAATCGCTATTACGAACAAAGCGAAGTAATCTGTAAGGCGTTGATTAACAACAAACAGATTACTTCTTGCCTCGCAAAGACGACCGTACTTTTTAAACAGCCCCTCTAAACACTCTTAGAAAATTTAAAACTATTTCTTTTCTAAAGTTTCAATACGCTTTATTAATTCGAGCAATACTAGATTTTGTTTTTTTAAAGCGGCTATTTTTATATCTTGCTGCTCTTTCTCTAACTGCTGTTCTTGTATCGCTTTGGTCAGTAAAGAGATAAAGTCATTATAGCGCAGACTCAAATGGCCGTCATCATCACTGGTTAAAACACCTTGGTCCGTATACCCTACTTTGATTAATAACGCTTCTACATCTTGTGCTATAAAGCCAATTTCACGTGTTTTATTTGTATTGTTTTTACGCAAATAATCAACAGGTTTTAATTGCATCACTAGATTCAGCCCATAAGGCAAAGTACGAATGCTCTCTTTCCATGTTCTGTCTGATGTTACTGTCCAAGGCACTTGAATTCCGGCATAGGTAATACTTGCATTTCCTATTCTGACTTGGTTTGACGCTGTAGTACTAGGTACCTGCGCGTAGTTACCGATACCGATATTATTATCTCCAGATATATTATTTCTAAGCGCATTAGAACCCAAAGCGGTATTGGAGCTACCTATGGTATTATTAAAAAGCGAAGCTTTACCAATAGCGAAATTTTCAGATCCGGTAGTGTTTCTAGTAAGCGCATCTCTACCCATAGCAGTATTTTCTCTACCTGTAGTTTTGCTTTTAAGTGCTGAATGCCCATTGCGGTATTGTCATTCCCAGAAGTGTTGCTTAAAAGGGCATTGAAGCCTATTCCGACATTGTTATTATTTGTGCCATCATCATTTGTTCCGGCACTTTGTCCTAGAAATATTGAGGAACCATTACTATAAGACTTTCCGTCTGTTAAGCCGTTAATACTATTGGCTCCTCCTGAAGCTGTTGCCCAGCTTAAAATACCACTTCCGTTGGTTTGTAATACTTGACCGTTGATACCATCGGTGTTGGGTATCGTAATAGCACCTGCCGTAATAGTTCCGCTGGTTTTTACATTGGTAATACTGGTATTACCTAATTGTACGATCTTGTTTCCTGCGCCAATAGCATTGTAGCCTATTACAATTTGATTACTTGCATTGTTAGCACTAGGGTCTGCACCATACCCTAAAAGTACGTTTTGAGAACCTGTGGTGATTATATCCCCAGCATTATAGCCAAAAGCTGTATTTTGTGCTCCGGTACTATTATTTAATAAACTATTGCTTCCCGTAGCGGTGTTTTGCTGTCCTGTGGTTTTCCATAAACTTTGATAACCAACGGCGGTGTTATAAGAAGCTGTTGTGTTATGGTACAACTGTGATATCCAACAGAAGTATTAGCTGCGCCAGAAGTGTTACTAAAGGAGCTAGAAAAACCGTTGGCAGTATTGGCATCCCCGTTATTCACTATTAAACTTTGTGCGCCTACAGCGGTATTGCCAACCCCACTGGTGTTAGTGGTTAAGGCTTTATACCCCAGGGCAACATTTTGATCCCCAGTTGTAATGGCATCCAAGGCCATTATTCCTAGCGCCACATTGCATTGAGTAGTATTTGTTGTAGCAGACGGATCATATCCGATATAGATTGAATTATCCTCTATCAATGCATCAGATAATCCGGTCACATCACTTGCTCCGCCACCTACCGTTGTCCAGCTTACTGTACCGCTACCATTCGTAGCCAATACTTGACCAGAGGTACCATCTGTATTGGGTAAAGTAATAGCACCTGCCGTAATTGTACCACTTGTTTTTACGTTGGTTATACTTGTGTTTCCCAATTGAATTGTATTATTTGCACTTACAACAGCCTGATATCCAAGTGCCGTAGCATTACTTATTCCATCTGTAGATGTATCTGAGTATGACGCTATTAAAGTATTATTGTCACCAACAATAACATTACTACCAGATTGACTACCTATAGCTACATTTCTATTTCCCCAATCATTAGCAGATGTATGTTCTA
>JASFYU010000110.1:0-6903 GCA_045046905.1 Flavobacteriaceae bacterium
AAAAGCTAAGATTTGAAATAGAAAATTTGAAGGAATATCTGGATATTTCAAAAATTTTACATGATAAGATTGCCTTTTATCTGTATTTCCTTCGGATTTGATGATTTTTTATTCACTTCTCGCCAAATTTCATCAAATTAACCCCTTAGTCTTTCTAAAATTCAGCTTCGAATTGAATAAAAAATTATTTAAACTGTAAACAAAGATTAGGTCAAACTCAGGTTACTACCCACTTCGTAGAAAGCTACAATCGCTACTGGCCTTCTTTTTACAAGTATACACCAGTGAGAAATGGTAAAATCGATGCAAAATATAAGACTTTTGAGGCAAAAAAAAGTCTAAACAAGTTCTCTCCGTTTCTATCTACAAAAAATCAATATCTTCACGCTTATTAAAAAATCATAACAAACCTATGTACTCCATCGGATATGACATTGGTAGTTCCTCAATCAAAGCTGCCTTAGTTGAAACAGCTAGTGGTAAAAGTATTGCCGTAGTGAACGAACCCAAAATAGAAATGGAAATTCTGGCCCTTGAGAACGGTTGGGCAGAACAACAAGCAGATGATTGGTGGCTTCATATTTGTAAAGCTACAAAACGCCTACTTAAAGAAAACAACCTGGCGTCAAGTGCCATTAAAGGTATTGGCATCTCATATCAAATGCACGGGCTGGTCATTGTAGACAAAAAGGGCATTCCCTTACGCCGATCAATTATTTGGTGCGATAGTAGAGCCGTCGAAATTGGTCAAAAGGCCTTTGATGAACTTGGTCACGACAGCTGCTCATCACAGCTTTTAAATTCCCCAGCGAATTTTACGGCATCAAAGCTTAAATGGGTCAAGGAGAATGAGCCTGAGATTTATGCTAAGATCTATAAGTTTATGTTGCCCGGCGATTATATCGCCTATAAATTAAGCGACACTATATGCTCGACCATATCTGGGCTATCCGAGGGTGTTTTTTGGGATTTTAAAAAAAATGATATTGCCAATTGGCTTTTAAATCATTATGGTATAGACAAGAACCTTGTGCCGCAGATTAAGGATACTTTTTCAATTCAGGGGAAGGTATCGAAACAAGGCGCTACAGAAACAGGACTAAGCGAAGGCACTCCGATTTTATATCGCGCAGGCGACCAACCAAATAATGCGCTATCATTAAATGTTTTCGAGCCAGGAGAAGTTGCGGCAACCGGAGGCACCTCTGGCGTAGTCTATGCCATAACAGATCATCTTTCGGTCAAGGAAAGTTCGCGGGTCAACAATTTCGCTCATGTCAATCACAACTCCTCGAATACCCGGATCGGAAAACTACTCTGTATCAACGGCGCCGGCATACAGTACCGCTGGCTGATGAATAATTTAAATGTTACCTCATACGAAGAAATGAATCTTTTGGCGGCCACAGTACCCATAGGCTCTGACGGGGTTACCATACACCCCTTTGGTAACGGGGCCGAACGTATGTTGAACAATAAGACTCTGGGCACTCAAATGTCGAACATTAATCTAAACAATCATACCAAAGCACATCTTTGTCGTGCGGCATTGGAAGGTATCGCCTTCTCCTTTGCTTATGGTATGGAAATTATGAAAACTGATGGTATCGATCCCAAAGTAATTCGGGCAGGCAACGACAATCTTTTTAGGTCTGATATTTTCTCGAACACCCTTGCCACCCTGATTGGTCAAGAGATTGAAATCTATAACACTACCGGAGCGATAGGAGCGGCAAGGGCCTGCGAATTACACAAGGGTGATTTCGAGACTTTTGGAAAACAAATCATGGAGAATGATTATGTGATGGGCTTTAAACCCTCAGAAAACAAAAAAGAATACGAGACCGCATATCAACAATGGAAAATTGAATTAAAACAACTACTCAATACTAAATAATTATGGCACATATTGGAAACAAAGAATACTTTAAAGGAATCGGCGAAATTAAATTTGAAGGCAAGGATTCCGATAACCCCCTAGCTTTTAAATATTACAATCCGGATCAAGTGGTCGCTGGCAAGACTATGCGAGAGCATTTTAAATTCGCGATTGCCTATTGGCATACCTTCTGTGGCCAGGGCGGAGATCCGTTCGGCCCGGGCACCCAAAATTTTCCATGGGACCAAGCATCAGATGCGGTTGAAGCTGCCAAGGAGAAAGCAGATGCCGCTTTTGAATTTATCACGAAAATGGGATTCGATTATTTCTGTTTCCATGATTTTGATTTGATCCAAGAAGGTTCCACCTTTTCAGAATCTGAAAAAAGGCTGGCGACCATAGTCGATTATATCAAAGAAAAAAAGGCGGAATCGGGCGTAAAATTATTGTGGGGTACGGCAAATTGTTTTTCGAATCCGAGGTATATGAACGGGGCTTCTACGAATCCTGATTTCAATGTTTTGGCCCGTGCAGGCGCACAAATAAAACTGGCTTTGGATGCCACCATCGAGCTCGATGGCGAGAACTATGTATTCTGGGGAGGTCGTGAAGGTTATATGTCTTTACTAAATACCGATATGAAACGAGAATTAGACCATATGGGTCGATTTTTGGGTATGGCCCGCGACTATGCGAGAAGTCAAGGGTTTAAAGGTACTTTCCTTATAGAACCCAAACCTATGGAACCGATGAAGCACCAATACGATTTTGATTGTGCCACCGTGGTCGGGTTTTTACATCAATATGACCTGCAAGATGATTTTAAACTGAACATCGAAGTAAATCACGCGACTTTAGCCAGCCATACCATGCAGCACGAACTTGAAATAGCAGCTTCTCATGGCATGCTGGGCAGTGTTGATGCTAATCGTGGTGATTACCAAAACGGATGGGATACCGATCAATTTCCTAACAATATCACCGAGGTCACAGAGGCCATGTTGGTCTTCTTGAAAGCAGGCGGACTGCAAGGTGGCGGAGTCAATTTTGATGCCAAGATCAGAAGAAATTCAACAGATATGGATGATGTTTTTCACGCACATATCGGCGGAGCCGATACCTTCGCGAGAGGCCTAATGATTGCCGATAAAATTATATCCTCATCACCCTACGATTCACTTCGTAAAAAGCGATACAGCTCTTTCGATGCTGGCAAGGGCAAAGATTTCGAAAATGGTAAACTAGATTTTAAGGCACTTTACGAAATCGCAGTAGAGAATGGAGAGCTTGATTTGCAAAGTGGGAAACAAGAGCTTTTTGAGAATATAATCAATCAGTATATTTAAAAACTGAGTTCGAAGAACGGTATAAAAAAAGCCTGATAGGAATCTTTCTATCAGGCTTTTGAATTCAACTCGTCTTGAGTTAATACTTATTTTGCAAAATAGACATAGATACTGATTACGATTACGCAAACAACAATCCCTATCTGTTTCACATATTTGTATGGTTCAATGGAGACCTGCTGGGTATATTCTTGCACATATGGGGTCTCCCTTGGATTAAACTTACCAATAAGTAGCATTATGCCTACGTTCAACAAAAATAAAATCGCCATAATATGCAAATAATGGGGATAGGCATCGGCCTCTATCAATTTTAGGGCGGCCTCATCAGTTATTCCCGCCGCTTTTGCTTCTTCTAAGGCATTATTTATAAATTTGGGCTGTAGCCAAAACTGACTAATTATATAGAGCACCGAACCTGAGACAATACCTATCTTGGCGGCAATCGCAGGTACTCTTTTGGTCAAATAACCCACCACGATAATGGTTAGGATAGGAATGCTATATATGCCATTTATTTCTTGTAAATAATTAAACAAACTTCCTGCATTGGCTATCAATGGTGCAATAAACATCGCAGCCAAGGCCAAACAGATACCAAATATTTTACCATATTTTACCACGGTCGTTTCTGGGGCATCTTTATTGATATGCTGTTTATAGATATCGATACCGAACAGCGTGACCGAGCTATTAAGCACACTATTGAAAGAGCTTAAAATGGCTCCAAAAAGCACTGCAGCAAAAAAGCCTACCAAATAATCAGGCAATACCGCACGTACCAGTTCTGGATAAGCCAAATCACTCGAAGCCAAGCCGCCATCAAAATAGTGATAGGCAATCATACCTGGCAGCACCAAGATTAATGGCCCTAAAATCTTTAAAAAAGAAGCCAATAACAATCCTTTTTGGCCTTCCGCCAAATTTTTGGCTCCCAAGGCACGTTGTATAATCTGCTGGTTGGTACCCCAATAAAAAAGCTGCACCAACATCATGCCCGTAAAAATTGTAGAAAATGGCACTTCTTGACCGTGATTACCGGTAGAATCAAATCTTTCGGGATTTGCAGATATCAATGTTTCTAAACCGCCAAAAACACTTCCGTCACCAATTGCCATCAACCCAAAAACAGGAATCATTATGCCGCCAATCATGAGTCCTATGGCATTGATACTATCAGAAATGACCACGGCCTTTAAGCCACCAAAAACTGCGTAGATAGAACCTATGATGCCAATGCCCCATATACAAATCACCAAGGCCGTAGATTTAGAAACACCTAAAAGTGAAGGAACATCAAACATACCGCTAATTGCTACCGATCCAGAATATAGAATAACCGGTAACAATACCACCACATAGCCCGTCAAGAACAGACCTGAAGTTATGGTCTTTGTAGTCACATCGAACCTTTCGGCCAAAAATTGTGGAATGGTCGTCAAGCCACTCTTTAGATATCTCGGCAACAAAAATATTGCAGTAACCACCATGGCGATAGCTGCCAAAGTTTCCCATGCCATTACCGATAACCCATCGGTATATGCACTACCGTTCAGACCGACTATCTGTTCAGTTGAAAGGTTGGTCAACAACAGCGACCCAGCGATAACCCCGGCGGTTAGACTTCTGCCTCCTAAAAAATAGCCGTCAGATGAACGTTCATTAGTTTTTCTTGTAGCCAAATAGGCGATAACCGCAACTAGCAAAGTAAAGCCTACAAAAGAAAGGATTCCCAACATTTTAGTATGGTTTGATTATTTTCCCTAATATATTGGTTTATTTATTAAAACTCAGCCTATCTTTTATCAATCTCACACAATATTCACTAAAAGTTATAATCGCCTCATTGACTATCACCAAATTTCAACTCCATAAGGTTTTTTATTCCTTTGAGATTACGAACTTGTTTATAGTTTTTTAGTTTGCTACAAAATTTTCATTTCACGTTCTAATTACCCTTTTTTTACATCAGAACATGGCTTTGTTGTTAAAAAACACATCTTTAGAGTACAAAAGCATCATTTTTCGCTTAAACCCAAAAAGTTTAAACGAGTTCTACATATATTGCAAGCCATCTCAGCACCTAAGAACTAAACTAGAAAAAATGAAAAAGACAATAGCTTCTTTCTCCATCCTTATCCTATTATTATCCTGTAAAAAGGAAGATACAGCAATAACAATTAGTCCCGAGGAACTTCATGCATCAGTCGACAAGGTTACTGAAATTATGATTCACGACATCTTCTCTCCTCCTGTAGCAAGCCGCGTTTTTGCTTATCCGAATATTGCGGCCTATGAGATAATTGCGCTTCATAATGACGATTACCTTTCCTTGGCTGGCCAATTAAAAGAACTTACGGCCATCCCCAAGCCTGATGCATCAAAAACACTAAATTATCAGATGGCGGCTCTTGTTGCACATATGGAACTCAGCAAAAGGCTGATTTTCTCAGAAAAGAAAATTGAAGTACTCAGAGACAGTCTGTATAGAACATGGAAAGACAAAAGTGAAACAATCTTCACTACCTCAAAAGTCTACGGTTTAAAAGTTGCCGATTATATTGGTAAGTGGATGAAGAAAGACAACTATGACCAGACTAGGACCATGCCCAAATTTACGGTCGACACTGACGACCAGACCAGGTGGCAACCAACACCACCCGCCTATATGGATGGTATTGAACCTCATTGGAACAAAATACGGCCTTTTGTCATTGATTCTGCAAGCCAGTTCAAACCCGCCCCGCCGCCACCCTTCTCATTGGCTGAAGATTCCGATTTTTATAAAGAACTAAAAGAAGTTTATGATCTTAGTAATGTAATCACTAAAAATGGTGATGACTCCGAAGAGGTGAAAATTGCTCAATTCTGGGATTGCAACCCTTTTGTATCAGTTACCCGGGGCCATCTGATGTTTGCTACCAAAAAAATTAGTCCGGGTGCTCACTGGATCGGCATCGCCAAAATAGCGGCTAAAATGACCCAAAGCGATTTCGACAAAACAATCTATGCCTATACCAAGACCTCAATCGCCATTGCTGATGCTTTTATCAGTTGTTGGGACGAGAAGTACCGAAGCAACCTTATTCGCCCAGAAACACTAATCAACCAATTTATTGATGAGAATTGGCAACCCGTATTACAGACACCTCCTTTTCCTGAATACACCAGTGGTCATTCGGTTGTATCAGGTGCTGGGTCGACAGCCTTGACAAGTATATTCGGCGATGGCTTTACTTACGACGATGATACAGAAGTAGCCTACGGCCTTCCTGTCAGAAGTTTTACCTCATTCACCCATGCCGCCGACGAAGCAGCCATTAGCCGTATGTATGGTGGAATACACTATCGAATGGCCATAGAAGTTGGTGTTAAACAAGGTAGAGATCTGGGCAATTTTGTGGTTGATCATCTGAAAATGAAAAACGAATAAGATTTGGTTTTTAACCAAGCGCAATGAAAAATATTACGCTAAGCATACTGTCCTTATTTTTACTCACTGCCTGTGCTAATTATGGGCAACTTACCTATATCACAAAGCTTCCAAAAAAACTGGATGAAAATTCAGGAATTGCCTTCTATTCAAAGTCGGCAATATGGCTTGTAGAAGATAAGGGTAATCTTGATGAAATATATCAAGATGTTTTAGTACGGATGGGAGAAGATGATTTTAAACAC
>JASFYU010000111.1:0-6251 GCA_045046905.1 Flavobacteriaceae bacterium
CATATTTCCCTTGACCGGTTATCCACCTACCGATGTTGACGAGTGGAAACGAATCCTAAAAATAGTCCAAAATCATGGTTTAAACCATATGCGCTTCCACTCCTGGTGTCCGCCTGAAGCCGCATTTAGAGCTGCCGATGAATTGGGAGTGTATCTACAGGTAGAGGCTTCAAGTTGGGCCAACGGTAAAGGTTCTAACCTTGGAGATGGGAATGCTATTGACGAATGGTTGTACAAAGAAGCCGAGGACATATTGAATGCGTATGGCAACCACCCGTCGTTTGCAATGATGGCTTACGGTAACGAACCGGGCGGCAAAAATCAAAAGGAGTATCTAAGGAAATTCGTGGGCCATTTTAAGGCAAAGGACAACAGAAGGGTCTATACCGGAGGTGCTGGCTGGCCGTTTCTCAATAATTTGGATTACTATAATAATCATGGGGCACGAATACAAGGATGGGGCCAAGAATTGAACAGTATCATTAATAATGAACCTCCACAAACCTTATTTGACTTCAACGACACCATCCAAAAAACACCAATGCCTTACGTAAGTCATGAAATTGGGCAATGGTGCGCTTATCCCAATTTTAAGGAAATCGAAAAATATACCGGTGTACTGAAAGCCAAGAATTTCGAAATTTTTCAGGAAACACTTATAGAAAACCATATGGGTCATTTGGCTGATAGTCTTTTACTGGCTTCTGGAAAACTACAGGCCTTGTGTTATAAGGCGGATATTGAAGCTGCGCTCCGTACTAAGGATTTTGCCGGTTTCCAGTTGTTGGATCTTCACGATTTCCCTGGACAGGGTACGGCCTTGGTTGGTGTTCTTGATGCTTTCTGGGATGAAAAAGGATATATAACTCCACAAGAATATAGTCGGTTTTGTAACGAAACCGTTCCCTTGGCACGGCTTAAAAAAAGAGTTTTCCATAACAACGAAACCCTACAGGCAGCAATAGAGGTAGCCCATTTTGGGGAAAAAGCCTTGGAAAACCCCTCCTGTTCATGGGAGTTGGCAACTATTTCCGGTAAAATAATAGCCCAAGGCAATTTTCCCAAAAAGACTATTCCTTTGGGCAACGGTTTTAAATTGGGTGATATTAGTTTAAATCTAGACGGAATGGAAGAAGCCCAAAAATTGACACTAACAGTTAAGGTAGCGGATTTTTCGAATAGTTGGGATATATGGGTTTATCCTTATAAAAAGGAAAAAATATCAGACGAAGGGCAACTTAAAATAGTCAATAGATTGGACGAGGTGACCATTAACTATTTAGAAAATGGAGGCAAGGTGTTGCTAAACATTGAAAAGGGCGAAGTTAAACCCGAAAAAGGCGGAGATATTGGTGTTGGTTTTTCAAGCATTTTCTGGAATACTGCGTGGACACAAGGACAAAAACCGCATACTTTAGGCATATTATGTAATCCCGACCATCCTGCGCTATCTGAGTTTCCCACGGAGTACCATTCCAACTGGCAATGGTGGGATGCCATGAGCCATTCCAATGCCATTGTGTTGGATGAGTTTACCCCGGAACTGAAACCTATAGTGCGGGTAATCGATGATTGGTTCAAAAACCGAAGATTGGCTTTGGTCTTCGAGGCAAAGGTTGGGAAAGGTAAACTCATTGTGTCCGGAATAGACCTTCACAACAATTTAAAGGACAGACCCGAAGCAAGGCAAATGCTTCATAGTTTAAAAAAGTATATGGCAAGTGACCAATTTGATCCAGATGTTGAACTGGATGTAAAAAGTATTTCCGGACTATTCGTAAACTATTGATCAAAATTTGACCGTAAAATTTTTGACGATAATGATGATGAAACCGACATGATTAGAATAATCCTTAAACATACAGGGCAATGATTGTTTTAATTATCAATCCCGATAGCAATCCAGATTATGCGACTATTGAAAAAAAATGAACACATGAAAAGATTTTCGATTATACCAATTGTTCTGGTATTGCTTTTAAATGCCAACTCCCATGCTCAGATCAAAACTGTGGGGAAGAATCAGGAATGGATTCTAGAAACCAATAACATGACCTATAAATTGGGAGTTGTGGACAATAGGGTGTACTCCCTGTACTATGGCACAAGGCTCAAGGGCTTACAAACTATCCCTTGGGTAGAAAGGCCAGAAGTTGCCGTTCGGGGTGGCGTGGCCAATAAAACCCCAGCATTGGAAGTTATTTTTGCGGACAGCACCCGTGATCTGGATCTGGAATTCTCGGAAGTGGAAATTTTTTTGGAAGATGGGGTGCAGGTTCTTCGAATCGACCAAAAAGATACATACTATCCAATTATCATATCCTCTTATTATAAAGTACTTCCCGAATATGATATTATAGAGAGATGGACAGAGCTAACGAATGTGGGCAGCGAAGATATTCGCATAGAAAAGGCCATGTCCGCCTCGCTTTGGTTGCCACCAAGGGGTTATGAGCTTACCCATTTCAGTGGCATCTGGGGCAATGAATTTCAGCTTAACACAACCTTACTTACCCAAGGGACAAAAATCGTTGCGAACCGAAATTTCAAATCCTACGGATCGCCCTTATTTCTTGTAAACGAACAAGGCAAAGCGACCGAATTCGATGGTGAAGTTTGGTACGGTCAAATACACTATAGCGGTAATTGGGCATTGGAATTTGATAAACAACCCGGAGGAGAACTACAAATTCTTGGGGGAATAAATTTTTGGGATACGGAATGGACGTTAAGCCCCGAATCAACATTTAAAACACCCATTTTTTCATTTGGTTACTCTAACAAAGGAATTGGGAAAGTTTCAAGAAACTACGGTGACTATATCCGTGAAAGGATACTACCTGTACACGCACGGAATAAAACCAGACCGGTATTGTACAATAGCTGGTATGCCACCGAGTTCGATGTCAATGAGAAACAACAGTTGGCCCTTGCTCAAGTGGCAAAAAAAATTGGTATTGAAATGTTCGTGATCGATGACGGTTGGTTCAAGGGTAGAGTCAATGACAAGAGTGGTTTGGGCGATTGGACTGTAGATGTCAACAAATTTCCGAATGGACTTAACCCAATGATAAAGAAAATAAACGATATGGGGATGGACTTTGGCATTTGGGTAGAACCGGAAATGGTAAACCCTAATTCCGATTTGTACCGTGCTCATCCCGATTGGGTCTTTTATTTTAATAACCGTCCAAGGACTACGGGCAGAAATCAACTTATGCTCAATTTGGCACGTGAAGATGTATATGAATACTTGTACAACTCCCTTCATTCCCTTTTGAAAAACCATAACATCAAGTATTTAAAATGGGATATGAACAAGGAACTTACAGAGCCTGGATGGCCCGGAGAGAGCCCTTCCGTTCAGCATGAAGTCCGTATCCGATATATTGAGAATTTGTACCGTTTGATTGATTCCATTCGCAAGAAGTATCCAGATTTATGGATTGAAACCTGTTCCAGCGGGGGTGGAAGGGTTGATTTGGAAATATTCAAAAGGATGGATGTTGCCTGGGCGAGCGATAATATTGATCCGTTAGATCGTGTCCTCATACAATACGCATACTTCAATTCCTTCCCGGCCAATACCATGGTAAGTTGGACCGGTAACGAAAACCACCATGGAATTCCGTACACCCTTGATTTTAGGTTTGATGTGTCAATGAGCGGGGTTCTTGGCGTAGGGCACGATATTACAAAATGGAATCAGGCAGAGATTGCTTTGGCCACAGCGAAAATTGATCAATACAAAAAGATAAGAGAAGTCATTCACAATGGGGATCTCTATAGGTTAATATCTCCCTTTGAATCAAATAAATCTGTTTTACAATATATAAATAAGATCAAATCGGAAGTCGTTATTTTTTGTTATAAACTGGAGGATCGACTTAAAGGGAGCAGTACTTATCCCTATAAAAGCAATAGTATAAAATTAAGAGGGTTAAAGAATGATGCTACTTACATCTTGGAAGATACTGGACAAAAGTATTTAGGAAGCGATTTAATGGAACAAGGGCTGTATTTCCCTTTGGATAAATCGTATTCTTCCAAAATTATTAAGTTGATCGAAGAAAACTGATTCCTGAATGGAGAACATAGATTCAATAACGTTGTACAACAACAATGGCTTGAAAGCAAGATTTGTATCGTTGGGTGCCCGTTGGACGGAAATGCACGTTCCGGATCATAATGGCCTTTTTGAGGATATTTTATTGGGCCCTCCCGAAAAAGAGGATTATTTACAATCAGAGGAAAAGTACTATGGTGCGGTGGTCGGCAGATATTGTGGTAGAATACCCAACGGTGTTTTCAACGATGACGACGTTAAGTTCAAGTTACCGTTGAAAGATTCGGGTAAACACCATCTCCACGGTGGGGAAAATGGTTTTCATATGAAGAACTGGGAAATTATCCCGGAATATTCCACGGATAGAAGTGTCGGTTTCCACTTGTTTTCGGAGGATGGGAGCGAAGGATACCCTGGAAATCTTGAAGTCAGCATTGTTTATACGCTTACAGATAACGATCAAGTTATTTTTGAAGTCAAGGCAAAAACGGATAAAAAAACACTGGTGAACATTACCAATCATGCTTTTTTTAATTTGACGGGATCCTCCAAGGACCTTGAAGGACATAAACTGTTCCTATACGGAGATCAATTAGTGCAGACTGATGAATATGTATTGACTGGTGAAATAAGGGAATATAGAAAACCCTATGAAGTGGTGCTGAAAGATAAGGTTTCCCTTGCCTTTCTTTTGAAAAAGTCGGGGAACCGGCCAGACGTAGTGCTCATAGAACCAATTTCGGGCCGTTACTTAAATATGTATACTGACCAAACCGCGATTCAACTATACAATGGGTTTTTTATGAATGGCACGGATATGGGGAAAAATGGTGTTTTGCATTATCCCAATACGGGCTTGGCCATAGAACCGCAATACCTCTACCCTTCTAGTTTCCGTCTACTATCCCCAAGTAAGGATTATGTACATCGGACAGTTTATGAATTCGGGGTAGAAATGAATCAAGAATACAAAAAACACAAAAAGATAAAAAGGTCAAAAAACAAGAACTCAGGATGAGCCCTAAATCTAAAATAAGTTAAGATGAAAACTTTTCAATTTTTTATAATCATATTGTTGATGCTCGGATCGGCTTGCGGGAAAGAGGGAACAGAAAAAATAGATCTTTCCGGCACATGGCAATTCAAGATCGACTCCCTTGACCGGGGTGTTTTAGAAAAATGGTTCAATGAAGACTTGTCCGATACCATTCAATTGCCAGGTTCCATGGCGGAGAATGGCAAAGGCAACGCTATTTCATTGGATACCAAGTGGACGGGAAACATGTGGAACGATAGTCTATGGTACACAAGTCCGAAGTACGCAGAATATCGACAGCCAGGTAACATCAAGGTTTCTTTTTGGCTGAGTCCCGAAAAAGTATACTACGGACCTGCATGGTATCAAAAGAAAGTGCAAGTCCCCGAATCCTGGAGAAATCAACAGATCAATCTACATTTGGAACGTACTCATTGGGAAACCATGGTATGGGTCGATGACCAAGAAGTAGGTATGAAAAATACTTTAGGAACGCCACATAACTATAATTTGAGCCATTACCTTACTCCTGGCGAACATGCCATTACCATACGCATTGACAACCGGATACAGGATATTGATCCAGGTTTGGATGCGCACAGCGTGTCCGACAATACCCAAACCAATTGGAATGGGATCGTTGGCGATATCAAACTCACCGTAAAATCACCTGTTACCATCGAAAATGTAAAACTCTATACCGATGTGGCGAACAAAAAGGTAACCGTAAAAGGAAAATTAAAGAGTTTTATGGACGGCCCTAAAAAATGCCAACTTACCATCGAGGTAAAAGCAGCGGGTAATAGTGCGCAAGAAAATCTCGAAAGTGTGGTTAAGGACATGACCGTAGATTCCGAAGGGCGATTCGAGATCGAATATCCCATGGGAGAATCTCCCTTACTTTGGGACGAGTTCAATCCCAACCTGTACGTGATGCAGCTAAGTTTAGAATCTGGTCAGGGAACCCATCAAAAAGAAATCACGTTCGGTATGCGGGAATTTAAGGTAGACGGAAAACATTTTTCAGTCAACGGAAGAACTGTCTTTCTTCGCGGCACCTTGGAATGTGCCATATTTCCCTTGACCGGTTATCCACCTACCGATGTTGACGAGTGGAAACGAATCCTAAAAATAGTCCAAAATCATGGT
>JASFYU010000112.1:0-9525 GCA_045046905.1 Flavobacteriaceae bacterium
AGCTTTCATTGCATATTAACAAACTTCACTTTTTGAACCTTAGGCCGCTCGGTCGGCTTCGGAGCTTTAGTATTGGTAGGTTGAATATTATTTATCGGGTCTCCTTCGTTTTTGCTTCGTTCTTCATCAAGGGCATCAATATCAATAGGATTATCTATTCCTCGTATCACTACTAGTTCTATAGTGTTGTCATCCTCGTCAAAAATATCATCCTTGGTCATAATACGCTCATCGCCACGCCAGATAAACCCCTTTAGTTTCCTGCTGTCTTCAGGAAAGTCTTCTTCTGGAAAAATAGTACCATCGGGCTGTGTTATGAATGTTAGGTCTTCTACCTCATTATTGGCCATAGTAATGTGAATGGCGCTGCAAATGGTCTTATTGATGCCAATAAGTTCTTGGTCGTCATTATACATATAATAAATGACTTCGGTATTTTTGACCAGATCAATAATCCGTAGTTCATTATCCTCAAATTTCCCGAAAAGATTCTTTCCCTTCGCTTGATTATAACCTGTCATACTAATACTGTCCAATGAAATGATAAAGGCATTGTTTAGTACCTTAAGTGAATCTAACTTCTCGGTCTTAAGGTTTGAAATGAGGTGTATGCTGTCGCCTGTCATTTGGTTCTCCCCGTTCCATATAATTGGCATTCCGATAAGTTGGGTCAGTCCTGTTCTTTGTGCTGAATGAATCGAATCACTTTTTCCGCTCAGACCGGTTTTGAAAAATTTGGCATTTCGAAAGGCACGTAACTTCCTGTTCTTAGGTTTTCCTGTAACCATTAAAGTGTCGCCGTGCATATAGAGTGAATCTTGCTCCATCAAGCTTATGAATACGGCTCTCTTGGTCGCGAAAACAGAATCCTTGGCCTTATAGACCTCGGCATAATGGGCGCGAATGATACTTTTGTTAATGGTGTCGGTCACGGTAATATTATTCGTTGCCGATGCAAATTCTGATGCCTTGTCAAAGTACACGCTATCACCTTGTATGATTCGGTTGTTATAATCTATTCGCGTGTTTTTGATACCATAACCGCTTTCGATCTTGGTGTCATAGAATCCACGTTCACAGTACATTTTGTAAGCCTCGCCTGTGATGGTTGATGGCCCGTACATATATACATTTTTCGAAGTCGTATAATAATCAAGCCGTTCAGAGTCTAAGGTAAATTCTAGATTATCAATATGCACACGATCTAAGAATTGGGCCTTTTTGATTTCCATAAAATAGCGGCCGATTTCACTGGTCAAGGTATTTGCCGAATCTACGATTGTTCCAAAATCTTGATAAAAAGATTCTTGTTTCTCACGATCAAAGTAAAGGGTATCGGTGGTAAGAATCATTGATTGGGTTTCTGATCGATTCGTGAAAATCACATTCTCATAGGCCTTGGCCAATTTGGTCACCCCATCATACTCTATTTTGCCACTGGTCAACTCCACTGAGTCGCCCTGTTGCATTCGAACATTACCCATGGCTCTCAGCCTGTTTTCGCCGAGGTAGTATATTGCGATATCACACCATAGGTCGGCTCCTTCGTGTTCAAACTGAACCTGTTTGTCATCTTTGCTAAAAATCGAGACGCCAGGAAATCGCACCTCATCTTTTGTGAAGTTGCCTCCATGTACAATGTTTATCTGTTTCTCTTCCTTGACCTTCTCTTCTTGGGCATGACCCAAAGAGAAGACAAGCAGGAAAATTAAGAAATGGAAAAGCTTTTGCAAAGCGCTGAATTTTGTCCAAAAATAGGATTTTTTAATAAGGGGATCTAGCTTATTGGGATAGATTTAATCTCAGCAGTAGGTTTAATCTGGCTATGCCAGCAGGCGGGTACCTTTCTGTCTCGAGATTGGAACCCCATCGAAATGTTTACGTTTAGTTTTTCTTAGTGCCTTGTGGATTTTTCTCTTGGTCGTTTACAGCCGCTACAAAATAATAAGACCACTCGAAAGTGGTCTTATTTTAAGTATTTGGTTCATCTTATTTTGTCTACGCAATAGAAAGTTCTACAATACCATCAAAACTCGCGATAGGCCGATTCTAAATAGGTATTGGCTTCTTCTTCGGAGAATTTTGCCGTACTGTTGTCCCAATGCAAGGTTTTGTTCGGAAAACGACCTGCAATAACACCCAAGAGAATAGTTTCAGTCAGGCGTGAGGCATAGGAAAAAGGAGCGCTACATTCGGCTCTACCCAAGCAAGCATCTACGAACTGATGGTAGTGTTTTTTGCCTTCAGACTCGTAATCTCGTATCGGAGCACCGAGCTTGAAAGATTCAATGTCCATTTTTTTGTATTTCCCCTTGACAATCAATTGTGGTAGCTTTTGAAAATGGGGCAGGTACAATCTTCCTTTTTCACCCATGAACATGGCGCCTTGGTCGTGTAGTTCTTCTCCCTTGGGCAATTTTAAATCTTCATGGTCTTCAGGTGCTCCTGGGCCGTCATACCATACCCATTTTAAGGTATCTGTCGTGTATTTGGTTTTAGGAAATTCATAAGTTACCTTATTTTTTAAAGGGTATCCGAATCCTGTTGGTTTTCTACATTCGTTTGTAATGGTTCTCGGCACATCGAGTTGCAGGGCATTGTAGGGTGTGTCAAAAATGTGAACGCCCATATCACCAAGAGTACCACAACCATAGTCCATTAATTTTCTCCAATTGCCAGGGTGATACACCTCTTTTTTATACGGTCTTTCAGAAGAGGTGCCCAACCATAGGTTCCAGTCCAGAGATTCGGGTACTGGATCGCTACCTTTGGGTGTAGGGCCATCATAGCCCCAACTTTTTGGAGACCATGCCCTAACGGTATGTACTTTTCCGATGATGCCTGATTGAATTAAAAGGGTGGCCAGTTTATAATCGTAGAACGAGTGTACTTGAATGCCCATTTGGGTGACCAGATTCTTTTCTTTAGCCAATTTTTTCATGGCTCTAGCCTCAGAAACATGATGTGTCAACGGCTTTTGACAATAAACGGGTTTGTTCATATTCATAGCCATCATAGACGCGGGTGCATGGGTGTGATCCGGAGTTGAAACAATTACGGCATCGATATCCTTGCCAAGAACTTGCAGCATTACCCTATAATCGGAAAAAGTCTTTGCCCCAGGGTGTAATTTTTTGGCAGCGGCTAAGTTGTTTGCATCTACATCGCACAGGGCAATTACATCTACCAAAGGATGCGAAGAAATTGCCTCTAGGTCGTTTGCTCCCATACTGCCAACTCCTATATGAGCTGTTCGCAAACGGTTATGCGGTGTGATATTCCGAAATAATGAAGGTGCCAAGGCCAATCCTAAAATTCCTAAACCGCTCTTTTTTACGAAATCTCTTCGGTCTTTATGCTGTATATTTTTGCTCATTTTTTTTGGATATAAAATTAGTATTTGGAAGATAGGTCTTTTATTCGAATATTTCTGAAATGTACCACATCGCCATGGCCTAAAAAGGCAATGTGTCCTCGATTTCTTTGTAGACCAGGATGCTCTTTTTTGTCCATTGTGCCATTTTTGCTTGCTTCTATGAAGTCGCCGTCTACAATGGTGGTTCCGTTTAAAACAACAATAATCTTGGAACCCTTGACGGTTACTTCTTGTTCATTCCATTCGCCAACGGGTCTTAAAAACCCTCGTTTTGCTGGTATAATGCCATACACTGATCCGTGGTATTGATAGGGCTTTAAGTTTGCGTATTTTGTGGCGGTATTGTCTATTATTTGTAATTCCTTGCCCTCGTAGGCAGTATTTCCGCCGAGTGGGGCATGTATGCCTAGGCCATTATTGCCGCCTGGGGTAAGTAGAAATTCAAATCTAAACACAAAGTCACTATATTCTTCGGCGGTATAAAGATTACCACCGCTGCCCTCGCCATCAGGATCGACCACAATCATACCATTTTTGGCTGTGTAAGACTGCTTGTCTCCGACCCAGCCATCAAGATTTTGGCCATTAAAAAGTTTTTTGAATTCGCCTTCACCAATTCTTTGGTGTGTGCCACAAGAGAATAGTAGTACACAGAGAAGTGGTATTGAAGATAATCGAAATAGGGTATTTTTTTGCATTGATGGTCGTCGAAAAGAGTTTGAAATTTGAAATGTCATATCTACTACAGTCTTTTTATTTTTATATTTTTAAACCAAATAGGGCTTGAATGATCTTGAAGTCCGATAAAACCCGTTTTGAACTTTCCGTAATCGGCACTGTTTTTCCATTTGTCGGAGTTCTTTTTTTTATACCAAGCCTCGTCCCAGGGTATAAAAGAAAGTACCATTTTGCCGTTCAACCAATACGCTACTTTTTCCGGAGTGAATACGATTTTAGAAGAATTCCATTCTCCTACTGGGTTGAGTACTTTTTTTGCGGGGTCGGCGGCATGCATGGCATAATCGGAGGCGGTTTGTTGTAAAGGTTTTAATTCGCTGGGATTCTCGGTATAGCCCAAACCTGTATTGTATGTTGTTAAATCATGGATCTTGGCGTAGTTTTCATCATCAATAATCTGATATTCTGGGGAAACCTCATGCGGTGCTTTATAGCCTTCCTTTAGGTGGTAAAAGATACCACTGTTACCGCCCTCTGGAATCTTCCATTCTAAATACAGTTCAAAATTATCAAATTCCTCTGCGCCATAAATAATATCTTTTCCTCCGGTATAATCTTGCTCTAATCCCAATTTCGTATCAAAGGTCAAAGCACTATCTTTAATGATCCATCCTGGCGGAAGTGCATCTCCGTTGTAGGCCCTCCAGCCCTTTGTGCTAGAACCGTCAAAAAGGGTTGTCCATTCCTCTTGTTTTACTTCATCTAGAGCTGGTATTTCCGTTTTTTTCTCTTGCTTGCAGGCGAATACCAGTAAAATGCAAAATGTAGTTGTAATTGTTTTAATCATAAGTATTGATTCTTAACTTAAATTTTTCATAACCTATCTCTATCTTGATAAATTTCCTGATAGAAAAGAGCACATTCCAAATCAATGCATGAAGATTGAAAGCTCTAGAGGATGCATTGATTTTGATTTAGAATATCTAATTCAAATGTAATAAAAGGTCATGAGTTACCCCTACTTATATAGTGCAATATCTAATATTATTTTCGCTTAATTTTTAAAAATATAGTTTTGGAAATCACCTTGAAACTTTAGTTCGACCTGTGTTTTAACTCAGTTATGGGTTTAGTCGCCTATGCCTGCAGGCAGGTTCTCTGATGCTAGTACGCCTATAGAGGGACTTGCATCGAATTTAAAATATAATTTTCGGAAGCATACCTCCTATGTCTACCTGATGGCAAAGGCAGGCTTGCGCCGTGCAAGTTAATTTTCATCTCGGGTACTTGAGATTGTACTGAAAAAATTGATTCCCCCCTTTTTATGCCTTGCCAGTCTTCTTTGCTTTTAAACGGGCTTGTCTGGGTGTATTGACTAGGGCGACAATAATTCGCGTGTTTATCTATGTATGGTTTGTGTACGGTCTGGCCCTACAGATACGATTTTAATGGGTACTTCAAGTTCTTTCTCCAAGAAATCAATATAATGAATCAAGTTGACCGGAAGTTCTTTTTTGCTACTCATTTTTGTCAGGTCTTGTTCCCAACCTTCTATCTCGGTATAAATGGGAGACACATTTTCAGCCTCGATATTATACGGTAAATGTGTGATTGTATCACCTTTGTAATTATAGGCGGTGCAGACCTTTACTTTTTTAAATCCGCTAAGGACATCGGCCTTCATCATTATCAATTCAGATACCCCGTTGATTTGCACGGCATATTTTAAAGCTACGAGATCCAACCAGCCACATCGTCTGGGTCTACCTGTAGTAGCACCAAATTCATTACCCACACGCCCCATGGTTTCACCGTCTTCGTCAAAAAGCTCGGTAGGAAACGGGCCACTGCCCACTCTAGTGGTATAGGCTTTGAAAATGCCCTTTACTTCACCTATTTGGTTGGGTGCAACACCGAGACCTGTACACGCACCTGCGGCGGTAGTGTTACTCGAGGTTACAAAGGGGTAGGTGCCGAAATCAATATCGAGCAAGGAGCCTTGGGCACCTTCAGCCAATATTTTTTTACCTTTCTTTTGAGCTTGAAAAAGATATTCCTCGCTGTCGATAAAGGTTAGTTGTTTCAATTCTTCGATAGCCTTGAAAAAAGCATCTTCCAATTCTTCGAGGTCATAGGCAATATCGACTTTATAATTAGCGATCATGGCTTGATGCTTGTTAGCCAACGCTCTATATTTTTCTTTCCAATTGTTCAATTCAAGATCACCTATGCGCATTCCGTTCCTTCCGGTCTTGTCCATATATGTTGGGCCAATACCTTTGAGGGTAGAGCCAATTTTCGCTTTTCCCTTGGCTGCCTCTGACGCGGCATCTAATAAACGGTGGGTAGGAAGTATGAGGTGGGCTTTTCTTGAAATTAAAAGTGTTGCCTTTAAATCGAGGTCAAATTTCTTTAGGGCATCTAATTCATTTTTAAAGATTACGGGGTCTATTACAACACCGTTGCCCACTACATTCATTGTGCCCTTGTGAAATATTCCTGACGGAATAGTATGCAATACATGCTTAATGCCATCGAATTCTAAGGTGTGCCCAGCATTTGGACCGCCTTGAAACCGTGCTATTATATCATAATTTTTGGTAAGTACATCAACAATTTTTCCTTTTCCTTCGTCGCCCCATTGCAGGCCTAACAATAAATCTACCGCCATGAATAATTTTTGCTTAGCTATTTGTGTTTTCTTTTTTGTTTCTGATACCGTAAAAGTAGAGTGAATGAGCATTGATTTTAATATCAAAAACCTCTTCTATAGTTTTTTTAATAGATTGGATACGAGGGTCGCAAAACTCCATTACTTCACCTGTATCCGTTAATATTACATGGTCGTGCTGACGGTCAAAATACGATTTTTCATATTGGGCCTGATTTTTTCCGAATTGGTGCTTTCGTACCAATTTACAATCTAACAAAAGCTCTATGGTATTGTACAGCGTGGCACGGCTTACCCTATAGTTTTTGTTCTTCATGTTAATATAAAGCGACTCGATATCAAAGTGTTCTTCGCTATCGTAGATTTCTTGAAGTATAGCATAGCGCTCAGGCGTTTTTCTATGCCCGTTACCCTCTAAAAAAGAGGTGAAGACGCTTTTTACTATTTCTTGATTTTTGCTAGGAGTCATAGTAATCTTTACAGAAAAGATAATGTACAAATGTACGGTTAAAATTTAAATTCTAGTGACTTTATCAATACCGTTAATCTGCTTCAAATTTGAAATTAGTTTCTTTAAGATTAATTTGTTTTTGACCACCACGGTAATCGTTCCAGTAAAAGTACCACCATCAGTACTGAAATTAAGGTTGCGTATGTTTACGTGCATATTATCAGATATAATCTCGGTAATCTCACTGACAAGTCCAATGTTGTCTATTCCTGTGAGTTTTATATCAGAACGAAACTCTTCTTGAGATGAATCTATCCATTTTGCACTGATAATACGATAGGCATAGTTTGATTGCAGCGAAATGGCATTCGGACAGTTTTTCTTATGCACTTTTATACCTTCGGTAACACTTATAAAACCAAAAACTTGATCCCCTGGTATAGGGCTGCAACATTTTGAATGTTTATAACTTAATTTTTCTTCCTCAGGGCCAAAGACGAGCATATCATATTTAGAGGTTATTTCGTCTTTGTCGATATCCTCGGGTACTGGGCTTCTTCGTATTTTGTTTTTGAAAAAACTGATAAATGCATTGCTATATGAGGATGCAAAATCCTTAATCATTTGATTCTCGATGGCGCCGATGCCTACCCTATAAAAGAGATCTAGACTGGTCTTTAATTTGAGGAAAACCACCATTTTGTTAATGGTGTCCTCGTTGAGGGTGATTTTTTGAGATTTCAATTTTCTGCGTAGCACCTCCTTGCCATCTAGGGCAATCGATTTCTTTTCTTCTCGCAAAGAAGATTTGATTTTGGCTCTTGCCCGTGCGGTAGTGGCATAGTCTAACCAGTTTTGATTCGGTTTCGCCTGATCTGAAGTGATAATTTCTACCTGATCGCCACTGTTCAAGGTTGTGTTTAATGGTACCAGTTTGCCATTGACCTTGGCACCTCTGGTACGCATGCCTACTTCGGTATGAATGTTAAAGGAGAAGTCGAGAGGTGTGGCTCCTTTGGGTAGCGACTTTAATTCACCTTTGGGAGTAAACACAAAAATTTCTTTTGAGTAGAGGTTCAGTTTAAATTCTTCGACAAAATCGACAGCATTAGTCGATGCATTTTCCAATGCCTCTTGTAAGCGGTTCAGCCAAATCTCGATACCTTGCTCTTTTTGATTGCCGTGTTTGTATTTAAAATGTGCGGCATATCCTTTTTCTGCAATTTCGTGCATTCGCTCGCTACGGATCTGTACTTCGACCCATCGGCCCTTGGGTCCCATAACGGTTATATGAAGCGCCTCATAGCCCGTTGATTTGGGCGAAGATATCCAATCACGTAGCCGTACAGGGTTTGGTGTAAAATGATCGGTAACGATAGAGTAAATCTTCCAAGCAAAAAACTTCTCGTTCTGTTTATCTGATTGGTAGATAATACGTACGGCGAATTTGTCATAGATTTCATCAAAGGAAACATTTTGGACTTTCATTTTTTTTCGGATCGAAAAAATAGATTTCATCCTTCCTTTAATGATGTAATCGAGACCTTCTTTTTTTAATGATGTATCAATAACGCTCGAAAAAGACTCGATATAGGTCTGCTGGTCTTCCTTTGAATCATCAATTTTTCCCTTTATGTCTTCATAGACCTTTGACTCAGTATATTTAAGGCTGAGGTCTTCCAATTCGGTTTTGATATTGTAAAGCCCAATTCGATGTGCCAAAGGAGCATATATGTACAAGGTCTCTGATGCCATTTGTACTTGTTTATGCTCTGGCATGGCGTCCATAGTGAGCATATTATGGTAGCGATCGGCAATTTTAATGATGATTACCCTAATATCATCATGTAAGGTCAATAACATTTTCCGAAAATTCTCTGCCTGTTGAGAGGTGGTCATATCTTTTTTGAGATGGGCTATTTTGGTAAGCCCATCGACGATACGTGCCACGGTCTCGCCGAATATGCGCTCAATATCGTCTAAAGTATATTCGGTATCCTCAACAACATCGTGAAGTAGGGCAGAGGCTATGGAGACTGCATCGAGTCCGATTTCATCGGCGACAATCTTTGCAACCGCAATCGGATGAAAAATATAGGCCTCCCCTGATTTTCTACGTTGATTCTTATGTGCATCCACGGCAATTTCAAAGGCCGAGCGTATCAGCGTTTTGTCGTCATCTGACAAATTCTGATAGCTGATGCGTAGCAATTCTTTGTATTGCTTGGCAATTTCTTTGTTTTCCTTTTCTAGCGTTTCCTGTGTCATACTATGATTAAAATTACACCAATCTTTGTTAGTACACAACAAAAACTATACCCTAAGCGCACCTCTAAAAACGCCTTCGCT
>JASFYU010000113.1:0-43234 GCA_045046905.1 Flavobacteriaceae bacterium
TTTTTGAAATATCCAGATATTCCTTCAAATTTTCCATTTCAAATCTTAGCTTTTATTTGTATTCTGTAGATTAAATCTTAGGTCGAACTCAGGTTTGTAAGGTCTGGCATCTATTTCGACAAATGAAGAAATTAAAATATGAAGCATTTTCTTGCAGTCTTGATGCTAGTTTCTGGGTTATATTCAAGTCAAGCCCAAGAAATGAATCCTGAACAACTCATCAAAATCATTACCCAAGCTGTCGACAGCTCAGTAAGCAGTGTGAATTCTGTTGAATTTGTATATAAAAAAACTCCGCAAGTATGTATTTATGATGAAAATGCCAATAGAATGCGGATTATTTCTCCTATCATAAAACGAGAAGAGCTAGAGGAAGAACAACTATTAAATGCTCTTGTTGCCAACTTTCATTCAGCTCTCGATGTCAAATATGCCCTGAGCGACGAAATTATCTGGGCGGTTTTCACACATCCTTTAAAAGAGCTTTCAAGACATCAAATTTTAGATGCAATCAATCAGGTCTATTCTGCCAATATTACCTTTGGAAGCACGTATTCAAGCACAAATCTAATTTTCCCAGGAAACACAAAGAAAAGAGAAGAACCCAGACGAAAAAAAATAATCCAACGCCTCTAGACCTGAATTCGAACTCAGGCTCTAAAAGCCATATTCTGGCACCTTGCCTTTTACCCCTCTAAAAAACGATCTGTAATAGTTGAAATCCGCTTCTTTGTTCTGGGTCGGAAAATGAGGCTCTGAAACTTTTATCTGTTTCTTACCATAGTCAAAAGCGACCATCACCACGGGCACATTGGCCGCTTTGGCAATATAGTAAAACCCTGTTTTCCATGTTGTCACTCTTTTTCGGGTTCCTTCTGGGGAAATGGCTAATCTGAATTTTTTGTGTTCTTTGAAAATTTGAGCTATGGCCGTTACGGTATCACTGCTTTTACTCCTGTCGATTGGGGTGCCGCCCATCCATCTAAAATACCACTCAAAAGGAAACTTGAAAAGACTTTTCTTGCCAATAAAATTAATCTGGGCATTCCAGACCCGTCGTATCAAAAGCCCTAAAAAGAAATCTACCCAACTGGTATGGGGTACGATTATAAAAACACATTTATCTAGATTAGGAAAAGTACCGACTACCGACCAGCCCAATAATTTAAAATAGATGAATTTGGCTAGAGTCTGCATTGATACTTAGGGGGTAACTAAACGGGTGAATGAACGAATAAGGTAGTTAAAAAAAAGCAATTATGACCTTTCTCACTCCCATCGAAAGCTTGTAAGACCAATAAAACTACTATATTTTCTGATAAATAGATCTGAGTTTATCATAGGTCATGATATGGCGCCAATTCTTGCCTAATGCGTTCTCCCAAAGTGGATGCATATTGATGGCGACCTTAATCATGGTATCATAATCACTATCACTAAGATTGGCACATATACCTTTCGGAAATGAAATGCCATGTTTTTCTTTCATTTTGTTAAAAAGCACAACGCCTTCAGGATAATATTCTTCTAAATGTTGAAAAACCAAACAATTACCAATACCGTGTTTAATGCCCAATAGGTATGATAAGCCATAGCTTATGGCATGGGCAACACCCACCTGTGAATAGGCTATACTCATACCGCCATGCCAAGAGGCCATCATTAACATATCTCTTGAATCGGAGGGTGACGGGTTGCCTAGAAAAACCTCCTGACAAAGCTCCATTGCTTTTTCTCCATAGCTTTGACTAAAAGCGTTCAAGTAGGTACCCTTAAGAGATTCTACACAATGAATATAACAGTCCATACCAGTATAGAACCATTGTTTCTTTGAAACCCCTTGAACAAGATCGGGGTCTAAGATTACCTGATCAAAAGTCGTATAATCAGAATTAATACCTAACTTTTTCTCAGGGCCCAATAAAACTGTCGTACGTGAAACTTCGGCTCCTGTACCACTGATTGTAGGTACACCCACATGATATATCGATGGTTTTTGAACCAGATCCCAACCCTGATAGTCAGAGGCCCCACCCTTATTGGTCAACAATATGGCTACGGCTTTGGACAGATCGAGTAAAGAGCCCCCACCAATACCTACAATGCCTGATGGCGGCTCTGAGAACTCATTTTTTATTCTTCGCACCAAGGCATCGACCTGCGTGGTTTTAGGTTCTTGGTCGGCCGACACAAAGATCAACTGATCATTGAAAATCAACGGAATTCTATTCGCCAATTCTTTTTCTTCAAAAACATCGTCTACCAAAAAAATAAAAGGGGCCTCTGAATGCTTCCTCTTAGGCAATAATATTTCTCCTAACTGATCGAAACTTCCTCTGCCGAATACCACTCTGGGTACCATCGGAAAATTCTTGTATTTCTTTGGCTTAAGGGTGGGTATATTTTTTACTTCAATATCTTTCTTTATCTCCATAGCATTAATTCAAATACTGTAAAATATCGGTCAACTTATGTATTGTCAGATAATTAGACTTTTGATCCTCTACCGATACTTCTTCATGTTGCCAAGTGGTATGAAATGGAACGTGCACCGCATTGGCACCTATATTCAATAAGGGCAATACATCTGATTTCAGGGAGTTACCTATCATTAAGAATTCTTTGACATCAATTTCCAAATGATTCAATAAATTTAAATAATTTTCTTCTTTTTTATCACTTAAAACCTCAACATGATGAAAGTATTTGGATAAATTCGATTTTTCTAATTTCCTTTCCTGATCCAAAAGATCGCCTTTGGTCAAAACAATTAATCGATATTCATTACTTAATTTCTCTAAGACTTCCTTAACACCATCTAACAATTCGACAGGCTGTTTGATCATCTTCTTACCTAGATTCAATATTTTGGTAATCGTTGCTTGTGAAATGTTATTATTTGATATTTCAAGAGCAGATTCTACCATAGAGAGCATAAACCCTTTGATACCATACCCATAAAGCCCCAGATTCCTCATCTCCATTTTAAAAAGCTCTTGATCTATTTTATTTTTGGTTTCATAGCCTTCTAAAAGTTCTGAAAACTGCTCTTCGGTCTCTCTAAAATACGTTTCATTGACCCAAAGTGTATCGTCGGCATCAAAGCCGATAACTGAAATATTACCATAATCTATTTCCATGCCTCTTGTGCCCTTTTTAAATCCTCAGGGGTATCAATTTCTATACCAGATACGTTGGTTTCTACCATTTTGATCTTTTTGCCATATTCCAAGTATCGAATCGCCTCTATTTTTTCTGTGCCTTCCAAGGCTAACATAGGCAGACGCTGAAAGTCCATCAATGCACTTTTTCGAAATGCATAGATTCCTTTGTGCTTATAATATGTACTTTCAACTTCTTTGTCTCTTGGGTATGGAATGGGCGACCGTGAAAAATATAGCGCAAAATTCCTATTGTCCACGATAACCTTTACCGTATTCGGGTTGGTGATTTCGTCCCAATCGGAAATACGTACCATCAATGAGGCCAAGTCTATTTCCTTTTCGGTGTCAGTTTTAAAAACGTCTAATACTCCAATTAAGCTTTCCCTGTCGGTAAAAGGTTCATCTCCCTGTACGTTAACAATAATATCGACCTCCATATCGGAAACCGCTTCTGCTATTCGATCACTACCACAATCATGCTCTTCGACACTCATAATGGCCTCACCACCAGCATTGGTAATGGTGTCATAAATTATAGTACTATCAGTAACTACATAAACGGCATCGAACAATTGTGTTCCTAAGGCTGCCTCATATGTTCTAAGGATTACGGGCTTGCCCGACAAGTCTTGCATCAGCTTGGCCGGAAATCTTGATGCGGCATATCTTGCCGGTATCATTGCAATAATTCTCACTTTATTTTTTTTAGGTTGGTTTTATCTTTTGGCCTTAGGCCTTAGTCTTTGATATATTATAAAGATTAGTATCAGAATGATGATTACTATCACCGCAGCCAAAATAGGCACAAAAATAGATGCCGTAGTAACTACTACGGCAGCAACTGTTTCAACAGTGGACACCAAAGGATTCGCAAGGCCACCGGTAGTGGCCGTTGAAGCCAACCTGCCGGCAGCCCCTGCCCCTTTTATAGCTACAGCCGTACCACCGCCCGCAATAATAGCCAAGGACCAAGTAACCACAGGGTCTAAATCAATGACTGTGGAGACCATTACAGCTGTTCCTGCAATAGCTGCCAACGGAATTGCAAAACTATCTAAAAGATTATCGATATAAGGAATAAAATAAGCAAATATTTCTACAGCCGTAGCCACCCCAAGGGTCATAACTGCCGCCAGACTACCAATCCATTCCCAACTATCATTGAGGTTCCAAATATCAAAATAAGAGGCCAAACTCAATGCAAACAAGGGTAGAAAAACCCGAAAGCCTACAGAGGCCGCAAGTCCAACTCCCAAGAATATACTAATTACGGTTTCTGAGGTCATCCTAAAAAGTTTACACTAAAATATATTATTCCGAATCAACAAAAAAATCGTTCTTAAACCCAATGAGGTACAGCACATTTTTAGCTCGAGTCACCGCGGTATACAACCATCTCAAATATTCTTTATCAGGACCATTGGGTAGATAAGGTTGTTCTACAAAAACGGTATTCCATTGTCCTCCCTGAGATTTATGGCATGTAATCGCATATGAAAATTTTACTTGAAGGGCATTAAAGAATTTATTATTCTTTACCGCCAAGAATTTTTTGTACTTCGATTTTTCATTTTCATAATCTTTCATGACTTCTTGGTATAATCGGTTACCATCCTCATAAGACAATGATGGGGTCACTGCGGCAATAGTATCTAATATCAATACGGTCTCAAAGGGTTTTTGGTTAGGGTAATCGACCATTTTCACCTTGACCTCGGCAAATTTAAAACCATACAATTCTTTTATTGCAAAAATTTCAAGAACCTCGATAATATCACCATTGGCAATAAAACCGGCTTCCGAATTGGGCTTTAGCCAAAAGTAATTGTTCTTGACCACCATCATATAATCTCCTACGGCTATTTCATTCTCTAAATACAGAATGCGATTACGAATATTCTCATTGTAAAGATTTGCTCTTTTATTGGAACGAACAATGATAGTAGTTTCCTCTTTTCCGTTGATAGCATATGACTCGTCAATCGCCTCCTGAATTTCGTCGCCATCGATCAGACGAATAATATCTTTAAAAGGCTTCACATCGAATTGAAAAGAATCAAAAAAACTGCCTTCCAATTGCTCTCTCAACAGGGTAGCATTGATAAGTATTCCTGAATTTTCAGCTTGACGCACTACCTCGTCCAATTCAATTTTTATTACCTCCTTATTATAGTTAAGAGCCAATTTGTCCTCGTCCAAGGCAGGGCTCAGATCAAGATGTACCGGTGGCAACTGGGCCGTATCCCCGATTAACATAAGTTTACAATTATGGCCTGAATAAACAAACAGTACCAAATCATCGAGCAAAGAACCATTTTCGAACAATTTGGAATCAGTGGGGGTATCAGGAATCATTGAGGCCTCATCAACAATAAAAATAGTATTCCTATGCTTGTTCGGAGCCAGTACAAACTGCACACCGCCACCGCTCTGTTTTTTAGGAAAATATATCTTCCTATGAATTGTAAATGCCTGAGTATTCGAATAGCTCGCCATCACCTTGGCAGCTCTGCCCGTTGGGGCCATGAGAACAGATTTCATAGTAGACTTCCATAAAGAACCGACAAGGGTGCCAATCAAGGTGGTTTTGCCAGTACCAGCAAAACCCTTCAGAAGAAAGACCTGCTCTTTTTCCTTCGACAGTATATAAGCGGAAAATTTCTGCAATGCTACCAATTGCTTAGGTGTAGGTGCGTGCGGAAATTGATCTTTGAGCAACTGGTAAAAAGAGGTTTCTGTAAGCAAGTTCATAAGTATTCAAATATAACCATGATTTTCTGGTGAAAACCCTTTATGACCCAGAATCTACATAAATCATACTAACTTTTGAGCATAACATAGCACGATCCTCTAGCCATTTCAAAGCGATTAAAAATTCACTCTTATCTCTTAAAGCTGTGTACTGCCCTATTTTGAATTAAAACCAACCATTCTAAAATCGAAACATAAAATATTAGGCAGTTTCCAAAAAAATTGTAGATTTGTGTCAACCACTAAATATAAATATACTTACGAAATGAAGACCATAATACAAATTGTACTTTGGATTGCCTGTATAGGTTTAGGTTATATGATTTATAATTCTGTTACCGGACCCATCAGGTTCAATGAGGTGAAACAAGAGCGTTTCGCAAAAGTTGTTGCCAAGCTAAAAGATATCAGAAACTCACAAGAAGCCTACAAAACCGTAAAAGGTAAATATGCTAACGATTTCACTACGCTTATCGGTTTCGTCGACGCTGGAAAATATATCATAACTCAGCAAAGAGATTCTTCATATATGGAGTATGACAAAACGTATCAAATCGATTTACTAAAAGAAGTTAAGATTATTGACACATTAGGCTTTGTTTCGGTCAAAGATTCTTTGTTCAAAAATGATGATCGCTACAAAAGTATGATGAACGTACCCGGAGCTCAGAACGGTGAGAAATTTGAAATGAAATCGACTATAATCAGCAAAGGAAGTTATAGGGCTCCTGTCTTCGAGGTCAAGGTAGAGAAAAAGGTTATTTTATATGACCAACCTGATGATCTTCTCGCAAAGGAGAATACCGAAATCGGAGTTGATCAGGTGAATGGATCTGCAATTATAGTTGGGTCGCTCGAAGAAGTAAGCACCAGTGGTAACTGGCCTCCTGTTTATGATAGAGAACAAGATTAATACTATCGAAGTAAAAACAACAGAAGACTTTCATAAACTGTCCATTCAAGTTAGCTTGAATGGACTTTCTTTTTGTATTCTCGATACTATAGCAAATTCTATAGTACTTTCTCAAAGTGCCGTTTTTGACAAACAACTAACGCCCCTAGAAGTACAAAAGAAACTACAATCACTTTTCGAGAAGCACGATATTGTTCAAAGACAATTCTCAGAGGTATTGGTCATTCATAAAAATGAATTTTTCAATTTGGTTCCTAAAGCATTGTTCGATGCTGGCGAATTACCCAACTACCTAAAATTCAATACAAGGCTTCTTACAAATGACCATATCGTCTTCGATGAGATTAGTAGCTATGACATCGTGAATGTATACGTTCCCTTTACGAATATCAACAATTATATTTTTGATCTTTTTGGTGAATTCGAGTTTCAGCATACGGCTACAATAATGATACATACCCTATTGAACAGTAAACTTAATGGAGAGAAACCTGTATGTTATGTTTATGTGACCCCTAATGAGATGGCTATTACCGTAATCTCACACAAGAAATTAATAGTGTATAATAGCTATAATTTCAATACCAGAGAAGATTTTATCTACTATGTACTTTTCACCTTGGAGCAGTTACAACTAGATACTGAAAACACGGCTCTAAAACTCTTTGGCGCTATTGAGGAAGGTGATGAAATCTATGACATCTGCTATAAATATGTCAAGCAAGTCTCTATTTTTATTCCATCAAATCCGGCATACCCCATATTGAACATTGACCGAGATTCTATCGATTTCACAATGCTAAGCACCCTATAATGCGTATCATTTCAGGAAAACATAAGGGAAGGCATATCAAAGCACCCAAGAAGTTACCCGTTAGGCCTACCACCGATATGGCCAAAGAGGCACTCTTCAATATTTTAAACAATAGATACGATTTAGGAGGCATTCAAGTATTGGATCTTTTTGCGGGTACAGGAAATATCAGTTATGAATTTGCCAGTAGGGGCACTGAACATATCACCTGTATCGACATCGACCACGGTTGTATAAAATTCATCTCTCAAACTTCTGAAGCCCTCGAATTTGGTATTACCACCGTAAAAAGTAATGTTTTCAATTATTTGGAAAAATCAAGGATAAAGGCCGATATCATATTTGCCGACCCTCCATACGACATGTCTTTAGAAGAATTAACAAAAATCAACAGCCTGGTTTTCAAGAACAACTTGCTTTTAGAAAATGGCGTATTGATCATAGAACACTCCAAACAAACAAAGCTCGAGCAGCTTGAATATTTTTCAGAGACACGAAAGTACGGAGGCTGTAATTTCAGCTTTTTTGAAGTCGGGTAGCAGAAAAGCCTCGTTATTCTTTACTACCTTTAGGCTAATAAACCTTATTTTCCTATTTTTTTCAACTGAGGGTATACTGCTCATTTGACTGTATTTTATGCGAAATTATCCGATGAATCTTATAAAGCATCTGATTCTCCTATTTCTAGTTTTCAGTTTTACAGCGACTGCTGCTGCTTCATACCCCTGTTCGAAAACTACCGCTTTTTATAGCCGTACAAAAATTGTTTATGAAAATCGGGCAGAGATTGATAGCAAAACGGCCTACTACCCTACCGTTAAACCCCTTAGCGATAGTCTTTTTGATTTTCGCATATCGCTGCAGAAGCCCTGAGACCCTTTTACTCAAAAAATTCGGACAGCGCTCAAATTGCAGAGCCTAATATATTTACATATAGTTGATTTTGCAGGTCGCCAATATTTAAGATCTTACCACTCAAATTCTTCACATACCTCATATTCTAGTTTATACATAGCATAGAACTCTCACTAAAGTTCTAGACACCCATGCACTTCTTTGCATGCAGTGATACATTAAATATCAAATCATTTATCGTCAATACACTATATACACTCAAGAACGTGGTATACTCCATCTTCAAAACGGCCATAGCTGCTATGCAATGGTCAAAAAGAAAGATACTTTTAATAATAGCCGCTTTTATGATAGGCATGTCAGATGTTATTTTGGAAGAAGACAAAACGGTCAATACTACTCAGAACCAGACCGAACACCAAGATAGAAAACATGAGGATGACCCTACAGAATAAAGAAGTTATACCAATTTAGGGTAATATACTTTCAACATGGGATCAAATTCTTGTACCCCTTCTTCTTTACTGATATAGTGTGATCTATAACCGAAAATTTTAGTTAAATTGTTTGGATATTACCCTTAAAATTGAAACAACCGAAAGCCATGAACAAAGAAAAAAAGAAAAAATCAACCACATCGCGCAGATCGTTCATAAAGAAAGGAGCAATTGCTTCTTCAATCTTTATTGTACCCAGACATGTGCTTGGAGGTATCGGATATACATCGCCTAGTGACCGCCTGAATATAGCGGCCATTGGTGCGGGCGGTAAAGGAGCAAGTGATATTTTAAACGCTTCGGTCAAAGGCCGAGAAAAAGTAATCGCACTTTGCGATGTCGACTTTTCTGGCAGTGCTACACGCTCGGTAAGTAATTTTCCAAAAGCAAAGCTATACCATGACTATAGAGAGATGCTTGAAAATGAAAAAGATATCGATGCGGTAACCATTTCTACGCCGGATCATGTTCACGGACCTGCCGCAGCCTATGCCATGGAAAGAGGAATACACGTATACGTACAAAAACCTATGACCCATAACATTCGAGAAGCAAGAACACTTACCGAAATGGCCAGAAAGAATAAGATTGTCACTCAAATGGGCAATCAAGGTGGTTCAAACCCCCTTTTAGGCTTGGTACAAAAATGGGTAGATTCAGGCGTATTGGGTAAAATATCAAAAGTACAGGTATGGACAAATCGCCCCGTATGGCCACAAGGGAACGCGATGCCCGCTGCCGACCACAGTCTAAAACCTAAAGATTTACATTGGAACCTTTGGCTAGGGCCCGCCGAACAAAAGCCCTTTACCCCCAACCTGCACCCTTTCAGCTGGAGAGGTTGGTGGGAATATGGAACAGGAGCCCTTGGTGATGTTGGCTGCCATCTTATCGATATCCCTTTTCGGACACTGGGTCTAAAATACCCTACTGATGCGGAATGTAGCGTGAGCTCAGTTTACTCTGGCATGTGGAATGCCGATTACCACCCAGAAGGGTGTCCGCCCTCTTCATTTATAACCTTACACTTTGGTGCTACCGAAAAAAGCAAATCTCCTATAGAAATGACTTGGAGCGACGGTGGCATACGCCCTTCACACCCAGACATCATACCAGCCGATGACGATATAGGTGGGCCTGGAAGCAACAATGGCGTATTAATCATTGGCGAAAAAGGAATCATCTCGACCAATATAAATGACAGCTCGCCCATTACGCCAAAATTATACCTCAATGATGGCACCACCGAATTTGGACCTGAGACAGAAGAAAGTTCGGAACCCGAATATGGCCACCAACGCAAATGGGTCGATGCTTGCAAGGCCGGTTTTAATAGTACCGAACACCAAGGGCTAACATCCTCCTTTGATTATGCCGGGCCAATGACAGAGACCGTTTTAATGGGTAATCTAGCAATTCGAAGTTATATGCTCCGCAGGGAGAACAGTGAGGGTAAAATGGAATTTTTTGGGCGTAAGAAATTATTATGGGATGGTGAAAATATGCGAATCACCAATCTCGAGGAAGCCAATCAATTTGTTGGTAGAACCTATAGAAAAGGGTTCGAACTATAATCTCAGAAAGTGATGATAATCAGTAAGCTATAGAATAGTTGCGCTGTTAATCAACGACCTCGACCCAAGCCTACGAGCTATGCTTTCGGAAAAATATTTTGATGAAGCAAGCCCCTCCATTGGCGGTCGGGCATCAGCTAACCTGCCTGCCGGAATAGGCCAGTTAAACCCTCAATGAGGAATTAAAAAAGCAGGCCATAAGCCGGATTCTGTTCGCCCTGAATTACACTCAGGACTACCTTATCATTTATCTAGGCCTTTGGTTGCCCAAAAGCTCTTACCGCCTACCCTTCAGCTTGGGCGTGCAGCCCTCGAACACTGATATACATGACGTTTCACCGCATAGAGTTTACCTGGTTTCACTACAGCCGAACTGTACATTCTTTCTGTTGCACTTGTCCGCTCCTACCAAGGTAGGAGGACGGGTGTTACCCGCTATGCCGCACTATGGTGTCCGGACTTTCCTCCCCGCCCCGAATACTCGGAGCAAGGCGATAAGGTGACCTGCTTCTCACAAAGGTAATGCAATGTGCTACAATTGTTGATAAAAAAAACTTTAAACTATCTCAAATAGCCGGTACAAACCAATGCTATTTTTATATTTGTAAAAGGTCGGCTGATAACAGTTCGCACCTAATCAAAAAACGCAACCCAATTGGAGCCTTTTATAGTTTCGGCACGTAAATATAGACCCCAGACCTTTAAAGATGTCGTGGGGCAAGAGGCTATTACCAATACACTTACCAATGCCATTGAGAATAATCATTTGGCCCAAGCGTTACTTTTTACAGGGCCGAGAGGAGTAGGAAAAACTACCTGTGCACGAATTTTGGCAAAACGGATCAACGCCGATGGTGGCCAACAGGAAGACGAAGACTTTGCTTTTAATATTTTCGAACTCGATGCAGCTTCTAACAATTCAGTTGACGATATTCGTAATTTAATAGATCAGGTGCGTATTCCACCTCAGGTCGGAAAATACAAAGTATACATCATCGATGAAGTTCATATGCTTTCACAATCGGCCTTTAATGCCTTTTTAAAGACCTTAGAGGAGCCGCCAAAACATGCCATATTTATTTTGGCCACCACTGAAAAGCATAAAATCATACCGACCATACTATCGCGATGTCAAATCTTCGATTTCAAAAGGATTACGGTAAAAGATACCGCCAATTATTTAAAATATATTGCAGATAATCAAGGTATTGATGCCGAGGAAGACGCGCTGCATATTATTGCACAAAAAGCGGACGGTGCCATGCGCGATGCCCTTTCAATATTTGATCGGGTGGTCAGTTTTTCAGGCAATAAATTGACTCGAAAAGCAGTTACCGAAAATTTGAACGTACTGGATTACGACACCTTTTTTGAAGCAACAGATTTGATCCTAGCACATAACATTCCTGAATTGTTGCTTTTATTCAACAAAATATTGGCCTTAGGTTTTGATGGACATCATTTTATTACCGGGCTGGCTTCTCACTTTCGAGATCTTATGGTCAGCCAGCATACTGAGACAATACAATTGCTCGAAGTGGGAGAAGATGCCAAGAAAAAGTATTTGGAGCAGACACAGAAAACTACAATTTCCTTTTTATTAAGGGCTTTGAATATTGCCAATGATGGCGACCTAAAATATAAGACCAGTAAGAATCAACGGCTCCTTGTAGAGCTTACCCTTATGAAACTGGCCTCCATCGATTTTGATGGTAAAAAAAAAACTCTGAATCCTTCGATTTAGACCTTCAAACCACTGAATTTATTGCACCTGCTTCTTTTTTCAAGACCACAAAGGCTCCCATAAAAGCCGATATTCCGGAAAAGAAAAAAGATACTACAATTCACAAACCAGAAACGGTAGCAATCACAGAAAATATTGAACCTAAAGCTAGCCTTCCTAAAAACACCCAAAAATCGGATAGGACCACCCTAGAAAAACCTCAGCCAGAAACCCTGACTCAAGCCGCTACAAATAAATCGGATGTCACGCAAACAATCAACATCAAACCTTTGGTCAAACGGGTTTCTGGTCTTTCTATCTCAAGCTTAAAAGCAAAGAAGGCCCACGAGCTTAATAAGAAAGATATTCGTATCGACGAAAGTAAGCTGCCCAAAGAGAGTTTTACCGAGGAAGCAATGCAACAGCACTGGGCCGATTTTGTTAAAAAAATAGATGCCGTTGGAAGAAAAATTTTAGCTTCTAATCTGAATACCGATATTCCTAAATTAAAAGGTGAATCTACCCTGTGGATAGAGCTTCCTAACGGTACCATGAAAAAGGAAATTGAGCGTGAGCAGTATGATTTATTGGAATATCTTCGTAAAAAACTCAACAATCACTTTATCGACCTAAAGATTACGGTGAATGAGGAAACCGCCAAAAAATTCGCCTTTACCCCCGAAGAAAAATACGAGAAGTTAAGAGAAAAGAATCCGGCAATAGATATCCTCCGAAAAGAGTTCGACTTGGACCTATAATTTAGGTATATATTTGACTCCCAAGGCATAAACCAACATGACTCCTGCGACAATAAGTAGGCCTAATGCCTCTCTTCCCCGTTCAATATTTGTAATATCGCCCGCTCCTATGCTTACGCCCTCAAACTGCTCTGGCCATACCATAAATACACCCACTAGATACCCGACAAAAAGAGCCACAGCCACGGCAAAAGGAAGTTTATCAATCAAGAATAAAATAGATGCCACCGCTGCCACACCATACATAAGGTACCACAGCATAGCATCTGGATCATTATTCTGAACATAAACGGCATATAAAAATAACACCAAAAATACAGCTGCTAAAACATTAAAAACCACTTTCATATATAACTGTTTTAAACCATTATGCCGATAAAGATGTAATACCACTTACACCGTTAGACGTAAGAAAATAGACAAGATTATAGCTCATCGACAATCATTTGTTCGAATAAACCGAAATGTATACATTTTTAAAATTTTGTAAAAAACAAGAAAGACTTTAAAAAAGGTTTTAACATCAATATTTACTTTTTAGTACATGACAAAAAATCAGTTGTCGCCCACCCAAAGACGCATGGCTGCCCTATTTTAATCAGTGTTAAAATGTTGATTACCCATTAAGAACATGATTTTCGATGATGTCATGAACTTCAATTGCACTTAGCATCGGTTTGGTTATTAGCCCCTTGCTATTACTAATCAAAATCGGATAATCTGCTTTATCCTCAGGTATTCTGCCATGAGACCCTTTCACTAAATTGGCATTTAGAGGAATGATATTCATCAGCGTTCTAAAGCCCAATTTTTTCTTGAACAGTTTCCACAGTATCTTAATCATTATGAATTTATCTTTGGGGTCTGTCAGCATTTCGACGGGGTCGTATCCTGGTTTTTTATGAATGTCGACCATTCTGGCGAAATCCGGAGCCTTTTTATCATCCATCCAAAAATAGTACGTAAACCATGAGCTTTTATCTGCCAGTACGACCAAATCACCACAGCGATCATGATTGAGATGTAGGCGTTTAATCTCATCATCGGACAGCACTTTTTCTACGCCTTTTACGGCTGCCAATATCTTCTTTACTTCTGATTTTATGGCTGGGTCATTCAGATACACATGTGCAATTTGGTGGTCGGCTACAGCAAAAGCTCTACTGGCACCAGCATCTAACAACTCTAGTCCGCGCTCTGTTCTAATACTGATGTACCCCTTCGATCTCAATATTCGGTTCAAATGCACGGCATTACCCACATTGGTGATTCCATATTCAGATAGCAAAATAATGTTCGCGTCTTGCTTTTGATAGTATTCAACCATTTTTTTTACAACCTGATCTATTTCATTTAGATCTTTTGAAATCTTTTTGAAATCGAGGCCATGGCGTTGAAGGTTATAATCTAAATGGGGCAAATAAACCAAGGTCAATGTAGGATCATGCAAGCTATCTGTTCGCAGGCTAGCATTGGCTATCCATTGACTTGATTTTATCGATGTCTTAGGGCCCCAAAAATCAAATAATGGAAAAGTGCCCAGTTCAGTCTGCAAGCTATCTCGCAACTCGGCTGGATGTGAATAAACATCCGGAATTTTTCGGCCATCGGCCAGATAATTAGGTCTTGGAGTTACGCTATAATCTGCCGTGGAATACATATTGTACCACCAAAACATATTAGCACAACTAAACCCGCTATTTTGCTCCTTTAATTTATCCCATATTTTTTTGCATTGTACCAATGTATTGGCTTGCCGCCAAAACTTTACCTCGCACTCCTCTTTAACATACCACCCATTACCCACAATACCATGTTCTGATGGCCATTTACCCGTGAGATATGTTGTTTGTACAGCGCAGGTAACCGCAGGCACCATAGGTTCGATTACGGCTGATTCACCCTGCTCTAAAAACGTTTTGATAAATGGTGTATGTTCGCCAATTAGGCGCTCTGTAAGACCCACCACATTGATGACTACCGTTTTTTTCATGCTTCGCGCATCTTATTGGTTAGCCAATTTATTTCTCTGGTAATAGATTCGGTCAAATCTTTTTTAAGAGCACTCGGAAGTACATCCCATGTATAGGTCTCAATTTCAAGATGTTCCGATACCGATCGCTTCTTCAAATAGTGGATCACTTTTATGATATGATCCTGAGTGGAGTACAATTCTCCGAACTGTTTCATAAAGATAGGCACGTGAAAATGAGCCCTTAACTCGGTAAAATCATTTTTGTTCTCCAAAACAAGGGGCAGGTCATTATACGTTTTTACCTTATCATCGATTATTTCAGTAACTTGATGTAGATAAGTAGGCTCATCGAACAGGGCCAAGGTTTCCCATATTTCAGCATTACCAGAAGCCTTCGAAAGTATTTTTAAAGCGGCGCTTACTTGAATCTTACCAATTTTTATTCCTGCTGTTTCGAACTTTCGAAACGTATCTTCTGGTTCCTCATAGGCTAATGAAAAATGGCAAATATCATAACATATGGTAATATATCTATGAATGATTTTAGAAGCTTCCTCCTTATCTTTTCCTAATGTATGGGCCAAAACTGATGACGCTATAGGCAGCAGATACTCACTGAAAAAATGAAGTACTTCATCACTATTTTCAAGCATGCCATCTGGTTCAGGCTCGATATCGAGATGTAAATATTTTCCCGTATCAGCTTCAATGGCATATAAGTGCAGTACTATTTCAGCCAAATGTTCGGCACCAACACTAAGTGCTTTGTGTTTTAACGCATCAGTAGTATGCCAATGTTTATAGCTTATAGGTGAGGTAGAAATGCCACCTGAAATACCTTCGGGCACTAAAAAAGCCAATTGATTAAACAATCTTTTGGTATAGGTGACACGATTCTTGGTTGTCCAATCCGGGGCATGTACTCTATCTTTGACGCGTTCATCATGAAAATTACCGTACGGAAATCCGTTCATGGTAAAAACATACACCTCATTTTCAAGCAACCACTTTTGAAATTCAGCTAAATTCTCATCTAAACCAAGCTCTTCACTTGCCTTATTAGACAACCGTAAACCCAGGCCAAATTGTTCATTTTTCGAAACCTGCTGTTTTATCTTGGGCACATGTTCTTTTATGCTCTCAAAGGTAGTCTGCCAATCAAAGCCAGGGTGAATATTGGTACAATACGTAATATGAAAACTCTGATTGATATACATCTGCTATACTTTTGATTTACATCTCTGATTTAACATCTTTACCGCCTTTTTCATACTACTCAAATCAATTTCATGAACATCGTGTTTTTTTCCGATACTCGAGATTAAGGTAATGGTCAATCGGCCTCCTAAATGTTCTCTGAATTCCTGTATTCCTTTTAGCAATTGGTTCAATTCCTCATCGGTTTTTATAGCGATATTCAGATCAAAACCTATACTTTCAAAAACTTCGAGTATACGATTCATAGTTTTCACATCGATCAAACCAATCAAGTGGGCATAGCTTACATCAAGGGCAATACCCTTTGCTACAGCTTCCCCGTGACGCAGGCTGTAGCCTGTCATCTGTTCTAGCTTATGGGCGGCCCAATGACCAAAATCTAAGGGTCGTGAAGAGCCACTCTCGAAAGGGTCACCGCCTTGGCCGATATGCTGCATATGAATTTCAGCACATTTGTAAATGGTATACTGCATGGCTTCCATATCTCTTTCTTTGAGCTTTAGCGTATGTTCTTCTATGAGTTGAAAAAAATCGGCATCCATGATAAGTGCTACTTTTAAAGCTTCGGCTATGCCTGCAATCCAATCACGCTGCTCTAGCGTTTTTAAGAAATCACTATCATTTATAATCGCATAAGGAGGGGCAAAGGTGCCTATAAAGTTCTTTTTACCAAAGGCATTAATACCATTTTTTACTCCTACGGCGGCATCATTTTGAGATAGTACGGTAGTGGGAATACGAATTAATTTCACTCCTCTATGGGCTATGGTCGCAGCATAACCGGCCATATCAATTACTGCACCACCGCCAATAACAACAACAAACGAATGACGGCAGATGGCATTGTCATTAATAGCCTTTAGAACCCGTGTAACACCAGTATCATCATTTTTAGTGACCTCGCCGCCTCGCACGACCAAGGTCTCGGTATGCTTTACATGTGCATGGTGCTTTTGACAATACAGCTCAATATTTTCAAGTAGCCTTGGATGTGTATGGGCGACACCATCATCTATGACAAAAAGAAGCTTTACTTGTTCATTTTCTCTATATTCTTTTATGATATCTTTGAACAGCATAGTTTCTCTACCGAATAAACCCCTAGTAAAATGAAGCCTGTACTGATAGGATACTGTAAATTTCTGCTCTATAACTTTAAACATTACATACTATTTTTAAGTAACTGAAAAAAACTTGGACAATACCATTGAAATGGGCAACAACGCCACTATGCCCAATCCGTACCACCAATGAGAAAAACCAACGGCAATGGAGGCATCTAACACAATCAATGAAAGTACGCCGGCGATAACCGCTTTTTTTATATTCTCCGGAGAATTTATTTGATATGCTTTAACCAATGGCCTAAAAATAAGGATGACAAAAACCAACAAAAATAGTGAGGTCACAAGTATCATATCGGTATACAAATAGACTATACCGCCTACAGCAAAGATAACGCCGGCATACAGAACACCGGCCAAAACAATATGATTTTTATTTTTTCCGTGTACTTCTCCCCTACTGATTAATGTTATTGCGAAAATATAGGCTATAGAAATTATCGCAAACCACCAAAAATTAATGACCCCTAAAATCGACATTCCTAAAATAAGGTTCAACCCCCTGCAAACTCCCATATTCAAGGGCCCAATAACGGTATGTTTTTTTGAAAAAGCATCGTAAAGAACAATACATAGTGCCAAGGCAAAGGCGATAATACCACATAAAGTGGCAACAAAGAAGGCCAATACCATTCCTATACATAAAAGAACAATTCCGAAGACCATGGCAGACCTAAGCGATACCAAACCGCTAGGAATGGGCCTTTCAGGCCGTTCGATCTGATCGATCTTAAAATCAAAAAAATCATTTAACACTACCCCGCCGGCGTACAGAAAAATCGATGCACATACAAGAAGAAAACTATGCTCATAAAAAGCATCCACAGCGACCACCCCAACTTCTTCTAGAGTAAAAAAGGCCGCTATCGCAACTCCTGCAAGAATATCGGCTGCAGCTGTAGGTAGATTGGCGGGTCTGGTCAGTATGGCATAAGCCCGTAGTTCAAAACCCATTTTACTTAATTTCGCCAGACTCTATCCTAGGCTCCTGCCCTCTTAGGACGCTATTGTCATTGAACAATTGGGTTTGGTTTATTCCTCTCGGATCCAACCAATGCTCTTCTTTCATTTTACCATTGGCACTAAAAAAATCAAGGGCATTCTGATAACAGGTCTTGACCACATCTTCTCTTGCAATACCTCTTTTGAGCATTAAGGCGGCTGTCTTGGGTACAGCAAGTGGATCACTTACACCCCAATCAGCCGAACTATCGACAATGATATTAGTGCTTCCGAATTTTCTAACAACTTCTGCCATACGCTCATTGCCCATCTTGGTTTTAGGATAAATGGTAAATGCGGCAATAAAACCTTTGTCTAATACATCTTGTACCGTTTCTTCATTATTGTGGTCTATAACAACCTTGGCAGGATCCAAACCGTGTTCAAGACAAACCTCCATACTTTTTATAGTACCCGCTTTTTTATCGCGATGTGGGGTATGCACTTGTACCATCATGTCGAGCTCTTTCGCCAACTCTAATTGCGCCCTAAAATATTTATCCTCTGCTGGAGTTTGGTCATCATACCCAATTTCACCTATAGCAACTACATTCTCCTTGTGTAAATAAAGCGGCAATAGCTCAATCACCTGTTCAGCCAAGGCCTCATTATTAGCTTCTTTCGAATTTAAACCTATAGTACAATAATGCTTTATTCCGAATTGACTTGCCCTAAAGGGCTCCCAACCCACAAGACTACTATAATAATCCTGAAAAGACCCGACCTGGGTTCTCGGCTGCCCCATCCAAAATGCAGGTTCTATGATTGCTACGATACCGGCCGCAGCCATTGCCTCATAATCATCTGTAGTACGAGACGACATATGTATATGTGGATCTATAATCATCATTTTCTCTTCCATAAAATCATGTTTTTAAATTGTGCCAAGTACTATTTTTATCTACAATTTCCTTTTGTAGTTCGGGGTATTTCTTCAGCAAGCTTTTTGCTTCCGAAGTATCTGAGTAAAAACAACAGAGAGCCCCTGCCTTGTTTTCAATACTATTATCACTTTCGAGCAAGTGAGCCATGTCTTTAAGAAGCGTAGCTTCCAAAAAATTGGAGACAGGCTTCCAAAATAAGGGATCTATATCACGTGAGGCGGCCCATCGCTCATGAGCATAGTCAGATATTATCCTAGCCAAATCTTTATTCGCTCTAGTATCAACATCTAAAATATCGGCCAAATCTAATTGCATAAATGCCGCTTTTAAATACATTTGGTTCCATTGTTGGTCATTGAAATACCTTGAAGGGTACGGGTTTTTTAGACTTATAGCATGAAAAATAGTGTCAATGTTGGTGCGTAAGGCCTCTACCGCTACCTCACTATATGTTCCGGCATTGGGCAATAGCACCAAGAACTTTAAAAAAGTTTCTAATTCTCCGGTATCTGCTATCTGAATGAGCTTGGCCACCTTAGGTTGAAAATACGTGTTATTTTCTTCCAATACGCTCACCAACACATATATCCTTGCTATTTGAAGAGCATTTGCATCTTGAATTTCAAGATAGTCTTTCAGAACTCTGTTCCCCGTATCAAAAACCATTGCCTTTTGAGCATCCACCTTATTCGCTAATAAGCTATAGGTTAGATATAATTCTTTGGCGGCTACGGACTCGATAATTTTAGTAAGCCTTTCTTGAATCCATAGATTTGTTGATACATCAAGGTTATGTTCCAACAGATATTCTAATTCTCGACGTATATTATTCAAATTACTTTTTCTTTATTCCCACCAGTGGGTTTAATACCCTCCCGATTGCTATCGGGACTACTCCAAAATGTTACGCTTTGTCTCCTTTTAATGCCTCGTATACCTGCCTTTACCGTCAGGCAGGCCTGCATCGACTAGTTTACTTCTCAAGTGCACCTGACATGAAAGGCCTTCTTCTACCCTTCATAAGCCTGTACGCTTGATGATTTAATACTAATATACATTGTCGTCTTTGTCGACAGTGACACACAAAGCTAATTATTATAAAGGATTCTACAGTTTTTTATAGTACAAATCATTAGCGTTAATACAAAGTTTCTTTATAATTTTAAGCAAAAATGAAACCATGCTCGGATTAAAGCTTCCTACTGACCCACGATGGGTAAATATTGCAGCCAAGAATATCGACGAAATTCTTACAGATCATGCCTATTGTGAGCAAAAAGCAGCAAGTACAGCTATATCACTAATTGTTAGTTTTCCTGAATATACAGATTTGATTCAAGAAATGATTGCACTTTCAAGAGAAGAAATGAGTCATTTTAAAATGGTACATGACATAATTATTGCCCGTGGTCAAACCTTAGGTCGTGACCGAAAAGACGATTACGTGAATGCGCTCCTGAAATTTTTCGCAAAAGGCGGAAGTCGTACTACTCAATTGGTACATCGACTTTTATATGCCGCATTGATAGAGGCTAGAAGCTGTGAACGTTTCAGATTACTTTCTGAAGAACTGGAAGATAAAGAGTTAAGTGAATTTTACCACAAACTAATGATAAGTGAAGCTAGCCATTACAGCATGTTTCTATCTTTTGCAAGGCAATATGGAAATCTGGAAGAAGTGAATGAAAAATGGCAAGACTTACTAGACTACGAGGCACAAATCATGAAAAATTTAAGCCATAAAGAAACAATTCACGGTTAATTGAATGCCCATTTTCGGGGAATACAATTTCTTAACCCAAATCGGGAAGGCCTTGATTCAAAACACACCTCTTCTTGCCCTTGAACACGAATAACCTGAGTTCGAACTCAGGTTAGCAAACGTAAAAGTTCTTATCGCATCTACGCTTTGAGCTTCTCGAGATAATAATCGTAGGTCGCAAACTGCGAACGTACTTTTTGCAAGTCATTCTTTCTATAGGCATTGTCCTGTTTTTCTGAGAAAACTCTTGCTTTCACATTATCTTTCCAAGAGATATCAAAGGTATCTAACAACTCTTGCCTGATACTCTTATCGTATATAGGACAACCCACTTCGACACGATAATCCAAATTTCTGGTCATCCAATCTGCCGAAGAAATATATACTTTTGGATCCCCAGCATTACCGAAAATAAAAAGTCTAGGGTGTTCTAAAAATTTATCGACGATGCTTATCGCCTCAATATTTTCACTTAGGCCCTTTATCCCTGGAATTAAACAGCAGGTTCCCCTAATAATCAACTGTATCTTGACACCTTCATTACTGGCTTCATAAAGTTTATCTACCATTTTATAGGAGGTGAAACTGTTCATTTTTATTTTAATAAAGGCTTCTTTACCAGCTCTTGCATTCTCAATTTCCTTGTCGATCAACCTCTTGAATACCTCTTTTGTGTAATGTGGCGAAACTATCAGATGTTTATACTTATTTATTTTATAGTTTGTTTCAAAGAAGTCGAAAATTTTATTCAATTCCTTTAAAATTTCTTCATGGCATGTAAATAAGGTATAATCGGTATATACTCTTGCCGTAGACTCATTGAAGTTACCTGTACTAACAAAGCCATATCGTTTTATCTCCTGTTCTTCTTCTCGCTCAATAACGCATATCTTACTATGCACCTTAAGGCCTGGCACGCCAAATATCAATTTAACACCTTCTTCCTGTAGCTGTTCTGCATACCGAATGTTCGCCTGTTCATCGAAACGGGCTTGTAACTCTATTTGTACCGTCACCCGTTTACCATTCTTAACCGCATTAATCAAAGAGGCAGCAACCTGAGAATTACCTGCCAAACGATATACAGTAATTTTTATACTGCGTACTTTTGGGTCTAGAGCCGCTTCACGAAGAAATCTTATACAATAGGAAAACGTATGGTAGGGCGTGTATTGCAAGTAATCTCTTTGTGCTATCTGATCAAAGAGACTGCCATTCATGTTAAATCCTTTTACCGGTAAGGCTGTGATTTTGTCATATAACAGATCCTGTCTTCCCATACTCGGAAAACCCATATAATCACGTCTATTGTGATATCGGCCGCCAGGTATAACGCTATCGGTTTCTTCGATATTCATTTTCTCTTTTAAATAGGCTAATGTGTTTTTTCCAATACTCTTATCATAAACAAAGCGTACTGGGTCACCTACTTTTCGATGCGCTACACTTGAGGATATTTTTTCAATAAAGCTTTTGCTCAGATCGTTATCCATATCGAGTTCGGCATCTCGTGTAATTTTGATCATATGTGCAGATATCGATTCGTATTCGAACATTGTAAAAATGTTCCTCAAACAATACCTGATAAGGTCATCTAATATTATTATATAGCTTTTATCCCCTTCCTTGGGCAGTTCTACAAAGCGATTTATTCCCTTAGGTATCTCAATAAGAGCATACCTTTTTTCTTTCTCCTCAATATTTCCGAAACCAATACTTATCATTTTTACGGCCAAATAAGCGGCCGTATCTTTCAAGGTAGGAAAACGGGTGAAATCATTAAGAATAAATATCATCAACTGTGAACTGATATTCTGAGTAAAATAGGTCTGCACAAATTCTTGCTGACCTTCATTCAGTTCGGTTTCTTTTACGATGAATATATTTTCAGTTTCAAGTTCATTTTCAATATCTTTTAGAATATCAAGACTTTTGGTCTGCTGCCGTATAACTATCCTGGTTATTTCTTCAAGTAAATCTTTTGCCTTCTCTCCTCCCAGAACGCTTTTACCTTTTTTACCTGCATCGACAATTCTTTTTACCGTGGCATAACGTACTTTAAAAAACTCATCCAAGTTATTCGAGAATATTCCCAAAAATCGAAGTCGTTCTATAAGAGGAACATTCTTATCCTCACTTTCTTGCAATACCCTTTCATTGAACCACAACCAACTGATTTCTCGATTTGCATATTGATATCTGGTTTTTATCATCCTCTTAATTGTTTTGGAAAAATGGTTTGTTGCGTAATTCCTTTGGTAATAGATTTCCATTTTGAAATATCAAATTTCAAGTGCACCAAGCCACTGGTAGGAACATTGTTAATATAGGTATTTCCTAAGGAATTGGCGATATGGGTAAAGGCGTGATTGTGTCCAAATAGTATGACCGTTTGAAGGTTATCATCAAGATTTTCTATATACCGAAGCACTTCATCTCCTGAAAAATCATATAAGGCATTGGCCACTTGAAATTTATCAAAAGAAAAATCAAGTTGTCGCAAAAAAATCATGCAGGTGTGCAAGGCCCTATTTGCAGGACTCGAAAAAACAGCATCGATCTCAATATTTTCAAGCTTGAATTTATTTGAGACCAAAAGCGCATCATTAATTCCCCTTTCTTGTAAAGGTCGATCCTTATCACTCACAGGATATTCCCAAGAAGATTTACCATGCCTTACCAATAGTAGTGTTTTCATACAAGCTGTTTAACGTATATCATATTTAAAAAATAATCACATTCGACAAATTCAACGTATAGGTCGTCTCTAGTTGTAGAGCTATGGTGACAAACGTTCTATTTTCCAATCAAAATCTTCTTGCAATGTATAGCGAATACGATCATGCAACCTATTGGGTCTTCCTTGCCAAAACTCAATAGATACAGGTTTTACAATATAACCGCCCCAATTTTTTGGGCGTTCTATTTCTTTTCCTCTTAGTGATTTCTCCAAGTGTTCCAATTTTTCCTCGAGTACTTCTCTGGAGGCAATTACACTACTCTGATCAGAAACTATTGCCCCCAGTTTACTGCCTTCGGGCCGCGATTCAAAATACCCATCGGAAAGATTTTCAGCAATTTTTTCAACCTTGCCTTTTATAATTATCTGCCGCTCCATATTTGGCCAAAAAAAGGAAATACAAACTCTGGGGTTTTGAGAAATGGCCTTTCCCTTTTCACTTTCATAATTGGTATAGAAAATAAAACCTTCGTACGTATATTTCTTGAGAAGCACCACCCTGTTTTTTGGGTAACCATCCTGGCCAATGGTAGAAATGGTCATTGCATTGGTTTCATCAACGCCATCGTATGCCTCCACTTCATAGAACCATTTTTGAAAAAGCTCCATGGGGTTGTCGGAAATAGCATCCTCAATCAAGGCGCTTTTTTCATATGACTTTCGATAGTTTCCTAAATCTTTCTTCATTTTTTTGTAATCTAAAACAAGATAGTCAAAGTTCAGAAAAAGAGGGGAGATTGAAAAATGGATATGAAAGTTTAATACATAAAATTAAAAATATTTTTGCTAGCTATTTTTTAAAACTCGAAAATTTTTCCGTCATCTGCCAATTCTACCTCGGAAAATATGGTTTCCGCTTCTTCTTTAAAAAGGTCGATAGATTTATATCGTGTGGAATAGTGCCCCAAGACCAAAGTACCTACATTGGCCGCCTTGGCAATAGTAGCAGCCTCTTTAGCCGTAGCGTGTTTGGTCTTTACTGACAAATGCGCTTCGGATTCTAAAAAAGTTGATTCGTGATACAAGACATCTACCCCTGTGATCTGCTGCACAATATTTGGTTCGTAAGCCGTATCGCTGCAATACGCATAGCTTTTGGATTTAGGAGGATTGTGAGTGAGTTTACTATTAGCAATCACCGTACCGTCTTCTAGCGTAATATCCTTACCCCTTTTTATTTTCTGAAAATAGGCCTTGTCGATTTTATATTTTGCTACCGCCTCTATATTCAACTTTCGATTTGACAACTTTTCTCTAAAAAGAAATCCGTTTGTATACACCCTATGCGTTAATGGAATAGTCTCTACCGTAATTTTTTCATCTTCAAAGATCAGCTGAGGCTCTTTGGAAGTCAGCTCATGAAATAACAAAGGGTAATTGGTCCATGAGTTTCCCAGCTTCAAAAGCAATGTAATAGCCTCCTTAATTCCCTTTGGGCCATAAATATGTATCTCCTTTTCTCTACCTAGTAGGCGAAACGTTGAAATTAATCCTGGTAATCCAAAAAAATGATCCCCGTGCAAATGGGAAATAAAAATATGGTTGATCCTAGAGAATTTTAATTTATTCTTCCGAAGCTGAACTTGGGTACCTTCACCACAATCAATCAAGAACATATGGTTTTTTAATTCCAAGACTTGAGAAGTAGGGTTGGTAAACGTACGTGGAGTAGCTGCATAACAGCCGAGAATGTGTAATTTCATAAAAATAGGGAAATGAAAAAATCAAAAATCATATTCTTGCCGTTACTTATGGTCGTTTCAACTATTCGAAAAAGAAACAACCATCTCATTGTTTCACATCTTTAATTACAAATTCTTATAACCCTAAGTCTCTCTCTATTTCCTCCATTTCGATTATGTCCTTAGCTTCTTGAATTGTGGGCACAACACAGATTTCATCGGGTATTTCTTCAAAGGAAATCTTATCGCTAACCAAGATAAATGATTTTTTTGAAGCTCTATGCTCATTTGAAATCTGTAAAAATTCCAAAATATCACTCGTCGTCATTTTTGAAAACGAAAAAAGATTAATGACTATATTATCCATTTTCATCTCAGGGTATGCCTTCAATACATTTTCGATGAACTTTTGTAACAAAATGTTTTCTTGGGAAACGATTGTTGTCGTGTTTTCTTTAACCAAAATCATAAGGTCTATTTTATTTTCGAAGCTAATAAATATAGTACCGCCATACGAATGGCAACACCATTCTCTACTTGGTTAAGAATAATCGATTGTTTGGAATCGGCCACATCACTAGTAATTTCTACGCCGCGATTAATGGGCCCTGGGTGCATTATCACAATTTCTTTGTTCAAACTATCGAGCAAGGCCCTATTGACGCCAAATTGTTGTGTGTACTCCCTAGTGGTCGGAAAATAACTGATATCCAACCTTTCATTCTGTATACGTAGCATATTCGCCACATCACACCAGTCGAGTGCCTTTCTAAGGTTGGTCTCCACGCTTACGCCCAGCGATTCAATATGTTTGGGAAGCAGGGTCAACGGTCCGCAAACCTTGACGTTCGCCCCTTGCAATTTGAGGGCGAAAATATTAGACAGAGCTACACGTGAGTGTAAAATATCACCTACGATGACGACATTCTTACCCGCTACATCTCCTAATTTTTCACGAATGGAATACGAATCTAACAAGGCTTGGGTAGGATGCTCATGTGCCCCATCACCCGCATTTACAATGACTGCGTTTATATGCTTTGATAGAAATATTCCTGCCCCAGGATTCGGGTGGCGCATGACCACCATATCGACTTTCATCGAGAGTATATTATTTACCGTATCGATTAAGGTCTCTCCTTTTTTAAGCGATGATTGCCCTGCAGAAAAATTAATCACGTCGGCAGATAATCGTTTTTCTGCCAGTTCAAAAGACAATTTGGTCCTCGTACTGTTTTCAAAGAAGATATTGGCTATGGTAATATCGCGAAGCGAAGGAACTTTCTTTATTGAACGATTGATGACCTCTTTAAAATGGTCGGCGGTATCAAAAATGAGCTGAATATCTTTTTCGTTCAGATATTTAATTCCCAACAAGTGTTTTACACTCAGTTCGCTCATTTTATTCTACTAGGTTTATAACTTAATTTTAGCCTGTTAAAGATTTAAGAACCTTATTTGGGCAAAGAACAATGACTTTTCCTCTTTTTATTTCCTCTTTCCTCTTTCTTCTTTCTTATTTCCTCTTTCTTCTTTTCCTCTTAGGTCAAGCCTAAGTTCTATCGATTGTTTTTATCTTGTCTTATGTACTAATCAAATACACTACGTCTTCCCCGTCATTTTCTTTCCACATCACTTTGACCTTCTCATCGTTGATTGCATCTACCTGCCGGCCCCTATAGTTGGGCTGAATGGGCAGATGTCGACTAAAACGGCGATCTATCAGCGTCAATAACTCTATTTCTGAAGGTCTTCCAAAAGATTGTATGGCCGTGAGGGCTGCACGTATGCTCCTACCGGTATAGAGAACGTCATCTATCAAAACCACCTTTTTATCCTCTACCAAAAAATCAATCATTGTCTTTGTAGCCTCTAGCGTTTTATCACCCCTTCTAAAATCATCTCTATAAAAAGTAATGTCTAAAAAACCCAGTGCAATATCTTTTACCCCATATTCGTCTTTGAGAATCTTAGTAAGCCTTTCGGCTACATAGATACCCCTTGGCTGTAGGCCAATCAATACCGTATCAGAAAAATCAAGATGGTTCTCAAGAAGTTGGCAAGCCAAACGATGTAGGATGATGTTTATTTCTTTTGAAGAGAGTAGTACTTTTTGACCCATAATAACCCCGCAACACTTTTGAATTGCGAAAATAAGGATTTCTCCCCAAATATTGTACAGAACAACCTAAACAAAATAAAAAGCCCCGACGAAATGTCGGGGCTTTTAGGTTCCTGACAAGCAGGAACAGGAATTATTTAGAAACTATTTCTTTTTAGAACTGGCTTCCATTTTATCCTTTAACGCTTGTAAAGCCTCATTGGCATCACCTAAAGTAGGTTTCGCTTCATCAGCACTTGCAGCCTGTCTTTTCACTGCAGCTTTTACATTACGTTTTTCTTCTTCTCTAAAGATAGCAGTATGACTGGCAACGACTCTTTTGAAGTCTTTGTTGAATTCAATAATCTTAAATTCAGCCTCTTCGCCTTTTATCAACTTTTTACCATCTTCTTTCTCTAAGTGACGTTGTGGTACAAATGCCGTGATATCCTCATTGAACTCAATGATGGCACCTTTATCAACAATCTCAGTAATCGAAGCCTTGTGAACAGTATCTAGACCAAACTCTTTTTCATACTTGTCCCATGGGTTATCGGTAGTCTGTTTATGACCCAAGCTAAGCTTACGACCATCAACATCCAATTCCAATACTTCCACTTCTAAGATGTCACCTACAGTTACAAATTCTGATGGATGCTTTATTTTCTTGGTCCAAGATAGGTCTGAGATATAAATCAAACCATCGATACCTTCTTCCATTTCAACAAATACTCCAAAGTTGGTAAAGTTACGAACGATACCTTTATGTCGTGATCCAACAGGATATTTGGTGGTAATATCGGTCCATGGATCTGGGCTCAATTGCTTGATACCTAAAGACATTTTACGATCTTCTCTATCCAAGGTCAATATAATAGCCTCTATCTCATCACCTACTTTAACAAAATCCTGTGCGGAACGTAAGTGTGTAGACCATGACATTTCAGAAACATGTATCAAGCCTTCTACACCTTCGACTACTTCGATAAACGCACCGTAATCTGCAATTACAACTACTTTACCTTTTAACTTATCGCCAATTTTGATTTCATCGCTCAATGCTTCCCAAGGATGTTTCTCTAATTGTTTCAAGCCTAATTGAATCCTTGATTTATTCTCATCAAAATCAAGAATTACAACATTCAGTTTCTGATCGAGTTCGACAATTTCATTAGGATGATTGATCCTGCTCCATGAAAGGTCGGTAATATGTACCAAGCCGTCAACACCACCAAGGTCGATAAAGACACCATAGGAAGTAATGTTCTTGACAATACCTTCCAATACCTGTCCTTTCTCTAACTGGCTGATGATTTCCTTTTTCTGTTCTTCAATATCAGCTTCAATCAAAGCTTTATGAGATACCACTACGTTTTTGAATTCATGGTTAATTTTCACCACCTTGAATTCCATAGTTTTACCAACATATTGATCGTAATCGCGAATAGGTTTCACATCAATCTGCGAACCTGGTAAAAATGCTTCGATTCCGAAAACGTCAACGATCATTCCTCCTTTGGTCCTGCATTTCACAAAACCACTTACAATTTCTTCATTATCGTGAGCGGCATTCACACGATCCCAGGCCATAATAGTTCTCGCCTTTCTGTGCGAAAGTACTAATTGACCACTCTTGTCTTCTCTGATATCAATCAATACCTCAACCTGATCACCCACTTTTAAATCAGGGTTATACCTAAATTCATTAAGTGAAATAACACCTTCAGATTTTGCATTGATGTCTATAATAGCCTCGCGATCGGTAATAAAAACTACTCTTCCTTTAACCACTTCAGCATCTGCGGTATCAACAAAGTTTTCTGCCACCATGGCTTCGAACTCTTTTAATTTGGAATCTTCAACGCGTTCAATGCCCTCCTCATATTTATCCCAGTTAAAGTTTGCCAAAAATTCTTTTGGATCTTGAACGGGCGTTTCGACCTGAGTTTCTTGTTTTGCCTCGGTAGTCTCTTCTACCTGAGTTTCTTGTTTTGCTTCGACAGTCTCATCTACCTTAGCTGTTGTTTTTTCTTCAGCCATTTGCTGATTATTAATTTGTATTCTGTGGGTTTACAAGAGTTAAACAATTACCCCAGAAGCTGTTATTTATATTTATTTTCCTTTTTCCTTTTCCTCTTGATTCTTCGTAAAAAAGGAGTGCAAAAATACAATTTAAATATTGTATTCCAAATTGTCAGGATACAAGCTTTTACCAAAAATTAGTATTTCTTGAATTTTAGTGGGGTATATGTTAATAATTACTACCTTCAGAACATAAATATTAACCGTTTAAAATTATTAATTATGAGTGTTAAAGTAAAGTATCAAGGGGTTTTAGACCTCGGGGAGCAATTGGGCATCAAAGATGGTAAGATTACCGAAGAAGATGGAATACTAAAAATAAAGGGAGAAGCCAATACGCAGTATGAAAAAAATCTGCTATGGGACAAAATCAAAGAAATCGGCGGGGATCATCCATCCGATGTAAAGGCGAACATCTCAGTTACCGATGATTCAGTTTATCACAGGCATACAGTTAAGAGTGGGGAGTCTTTAAGTAAAATAGCCAAACATTATTACGGTGATGTCATGAAATACAAGCAAATTTTTGCGGCCAACACCACTATTTTAAGCAATCCTGATGTTATTCAGCCTGATCAGGTTTTGGTAATTCCTAATCTATAGGCATAGAAGTATAGAAAACGAGCTGTCTAAACATTGGAATAAGTCGCCATTACGAGCTGAGAAAAGTAATATACTGACTACCATTGACCAAATAGCTTGCCCACCTACAAAACGGGTAGGTTTGCCCTGAGTGCTCGGGGTCGCAAAGGCGCCAAATCAGACCTTATTTAGACGGTCTCGTTTTTTTTGTTTTCGAGAACTCGAAGTGCATGGTTGTACATGCGTTCAAATTGTTCTTTCAAGCCCATATCACTATTATCGAAGACAATAGCATTTTCTGCTTTTCGCAGTGGCGAAAACGCTCTATTGGAATCAATGTAATCTCTATTTTGAACATTGGCAAGCACCTCCTCAAAGGACACATCTTCTCCCCTATCCAATAATTCTTTGTAACGCCTATATGCCCTTTTTTTAGGAGATGCGGTCATAAAAACTTTAAATTCGGCCTCTGGAAAAACAACCGTACCTATATCGCGGCCATCCATGACAATTCCTTTTTCTTTCCCCATACTTTTTTGCATGGCGACCAACATATTACGGACCTTTTCGATTTCAGCCACCCTACTCACGTGTTTAGAGACGTTCATAGTTCGTATTTCCTTTTCGACATTTTCATTGTTCATATACATTTCAGCATATCCTAAATGATCATTGTACAAAAATTTTAATCTGATTTTGGGTAATAATTTGACAAGGGCATCGATATTTTCTTCTCCTGCACCGATGAGCTTATTTCGCATTGCGAATAATGTCACCGCTCTGTACATAGCCCCTGTATCTACATACACATATTCCAAGGCTTTGGCCAATTGTTTCGCTATTGTACTTTTCCCCGTAGAAGAATAGCCATCAATGGCTATGGTTATTTTTTCCATTGTTTAAAAATAGTCAGAAAAATGTACTTTCGAGGAGAACCTGATGTAAAATAAAAAATTTATTGAACCGACTATCGCTCCCTAGACAGCTTAATAAAAAATTTCTTAAAACCGACTATCCCCAAGGCAGAACCATAGGGGTATTTCGCCAACACTCAAGGCTTGGGCGCAAAGCGGAATTATGCATCGCACCCCACACAGACTCCTCGCACCTACCGCTCGGCAAGGGAGATAGGCTATACAAAATTTTCAGCCTTCCCTTTTAAAGAGGCTTCCTAGAGTTTTTTCGGGTTCTTGACATTCATATCGGTAAGCGCAATATCGATTACCTCGTTCATATTGGAAACATAATGAAATGTCAGGCCTTTTCGATAGTCCTCTTTTATTTCCTGAATATCTTTTCTGTTCTCTTCACAAAGTACAATTTCCTTGATACGAGCACGTTTGGCAGCCAATATTTTTTCCTTGATACCGCCAACAGGTAAAACCTTTCCACGAAGGGTAATTTCACCGGTCATGGCCAAACTTTTCTTAACTCTTTTTTGAGTGAACAATGACACCAAAGAGGTCAACATCGTAATACCAGCGCTTGGGCCATCTTTTGGAGTAGCCCCCTCAGGAACATGGATATGTACATTGTATTTTTCAAAAATATCGGAATCGATACCAAATCGATCGGCGTATGATTTTATATATACCATGGCTATGGTGGCAGACTCTTTCATCACCTTTCCAAGGTTTCCGGTAATATTCAAAGTTCCTTTTCCTTTAGACAAAATAGATTCTATAAAAAGAATATCGCCACCAACACTTGTCCAAGCGAGACCTGTTACAACCCCGGCTACCTCATTGTTTTCATATTTGTCGCGTTCCATTCGGGCAGGCCCTAATATTTCTTCTACATCGGCACTACTAATCTTTATGCTGTATTCCTCTTCTGTAGCAATCGATTTGGCCGCATAGCGTACCATTTTGGCGATTTGCTTTTCTAAGGAACGCACGCCCGATTCTCTTGTATAGCCTTCGACTATTTTTTCGAGCTGCGGCTTACCAATTTTTAGGTGTTTTGAATCAAGGCCGTGTTCTTTCAACTGCTTGGGCAACAGATGCCTTTTTGCAATCTCTACTTTCTCCTCAATGGTATACCCAGTCACATTTATGATTTCCATACGATCCCGCAAAGCCGGTTGGATTGTAGAAAGATTGTTCGCCGTTGCAATGAACATTACCCTTGAAAGGTCATAGCCCATTTCTAGAAAATTATCATGAAACTCATTATTCTGTTCGGGATCCAATACTTCTAACATTGCCGATGAAGGGTCTCCTTGATGGCTATTGGAAAGCTTATCTATTTCGTCTAATATAAACACAGGATTCGATGTTCCCGCTTTTTTTATGCTCTGTACAATTCTACCGGGCATAGCGCCAATATAGGTTTTACGATGCCCTCTTATCTCGGCCTCATCTCTAAGACCCCCAAGTGACATTCGCACGTATTTCCTACCCAAGGCCTCGGCAATTGATTTTCCCAGAGAGGTCTTACCCACTCCTGGAGGGCCATAAAGACATAAAATAGGAGATTTCATATCATTTCGGAGTTTTAGAACGGCCAAATGCTCTATAATCCTCTTCTTAACATCTTCAAGACCGTAGTGGTCGCGATCTAAAACCTTTTGTGCCCGCTTTAAATCAAACTTATCTTTTGAAAATTCATTCCAAGGTAGGTCTAAGAAAAGATCCAGATAATTCCTCTGAATAGAATACTCTGCCACTTGAGGGTTCATTCGTTGAATCTTCAACAACTCCTTTTCAAAATGCTCTTTTGTCTTTGTATCCCATTTTTTCTTTTTTGCCCTTGCCCGCATTTCTTCGATCTCCTCATCATAAGAAACGCCACCCAGTTCTTCTTGAATGGTCTTCATTTGTTGGTGAAGAAAATATTCACGCTGTTGTTGGTCGAGATCACTCCTTACCTTAGACTGTATATCATTTTTCAGTTCGAGCTTTTGAAGTTCAACGTTCATGTACTTCAATGTCGCCAAGGCGCGTTCGCTTAAATCGGCAATTTCAAGAAGCTCTTGTTTATCTTTCACATCTAAATTAAGATTAGAAGACACAAAATTGATCAGGAATGAATTGCTCTCAATATTCTTTATCGCAAAAGATGCCTCACTAGGTATATTCGGATTATCTCTAATAATCTTCAGGGCAAGATCTTTGATCGATTCGATAATCGCCAAAAATTCTGTACTGTTTGGATCGGGCCGAACTTCCTTGGCTTCTCTGACAGTAGCCGTCATATACGGTTTCTTCGTAAGCACTTCTGCTATCTCAAAACGTTTTTTTCCTTGAATAATAACCGTGGTATTGCCATCGGGCATTTGTAGTACTCTTAAAATTCTTGCAACGGTACCTAGGGTATTGATATCATTAATACCAGGATTCTCGGTATCTTCATCTTTTTGAGAAACCACCCCAATAACCTTAGAACCGTTATTAGCATCCTTAATAAGACTGATCGATTTATCTCTCCCCGCAGTAATCGGAATTACCACTCCTGGAAACAACACCGTATTACGCAAGGGTAGTATGGCCAATGTTTCAGGCAAGCCTTCATTGTCCATTTGCTCTTCGTCTTCTCGGGTCAGCAACGGTATCAACTCAGAATCCTCATTGATACTATGCAAAGACATATTGTCAAAATTTGAAAATTTGGAATCTCCCATATATGTTATTTCGGTCATTCTGTCATTCACAATGACCAAGACCTATTTTTTTATTATTTATCTATCCTCGAAAAGCCCTATTCTAGCGATACTGTTGCTTCCTAACCTTTCTTTATTCACCACAGTAAGACAATTGTTATGCCATTCATATCAAAAACTCAAAAACACTCCAATATAGCCATTATCACCAAGCAAAACTGCCAGTTATTAGCCCTATACTCTTTAACTTTTCACCATCAAACTGTAACAATCCTTACATTAGGTCATCTATTAAACAAACCATTCACCTTTTGAGCCACGAAAGAGAAGATATTGACACCTTATTACAATTGTGCCTTGAAGGGAAGCAAACTGCACAAATGAAGGTTTACGACCGCTATTACAAAGCGATGTTTAATACCGCCATTCGGATTGTAAAACACAGTGCCGAAGCCGAAGATGTCATGCAAGAATCATTTTTAAACGCGTTTTCAAAATTGCATACATTCAAGGGCGAGGTCACCTTCGGATCCTGGTTAAAACGCATTGTAATAAACAACAGTATCTATCATTACAGGAAGCAACAAAAAAAGAATGAGGTTGCTCTAGATGATATGCTATACAAGGTCGAAGATAATAATGACGTTGTTTCAGATCATGCGTTAACCGAACTGAAGGCTCAAAAAGTGATGGAAACCATGAAACTGTTAAAAGACAATTACAGAGTTTCTTTGACCTTACATCTAATCGATGGTTATGACTATGAAGAAATAAGTACCATAATGAATATGAGCTATGCCAACTGTAGAACAACAATCTCTAGGGCAAAGGAAAGTTTACGAAAAAAGTTAATACCGGTTTACTGATGGAAAAAGAAAATTTAGAAAAGCTGTTTGAAAAGCTCCAAGGATCTTTTGATATAAAAGAACCTAAAGAGGCACATAGGCAAAGATTCTTAATGAAACTGGAAGAATCTAAAACGGTAGTAACACTGCAGAAGCCTAGGAGCTCTTGGTGGAAACCACTAGCAATTGCCGCATCTATCGCTGTTCTATTCACGATTGGAACAGGGTTGTACAATTCAGAAACCACCATTGACGAACAGGTTGCCAAAATTTCTCCAGAGGCATCGAATTCTCATTTTTACTTTGCAAACCTTATAGAAGAGCAAGTGAAACAACTGGAAAACAAAAATATACCAGAGACCAAAAAAATGGTCGATGACACTATGCTACAATTAAAAAAAATGGAAAGCGATTATAACACATTAGAAAAAGATTTGCTAAACGGTGGTAACAGTAAAATAATTTTGGGTGCAATGATCACCAATTTCCAAACGAGAATAGATCTTTTACAGAATGTCCTCAATCAAATTGAAACAGTTAAAAATTTAAAAAAATATACTAATGAAAATTTCACTCTATAAATATGCAGCGGTTATCCTATTAAGCCTACCTATGATCCTTTCTGCACATGACGAAAAACTAAAAGGAAAGTACACCAAGGAAAAAACCGTCAAAAAAGAATTTAGCGTCAATGCCGATGCCTTGCTTAAAATCAGCAATAGTTATGGCAATTTGAACATAAGCTCTTGGAACCAAAACAGGGTTCTTATCGAAGTTCATATAAAAACCAATGGCAATAATGAGGAAAAGGTACAGCGTAAATTAGATGAAATCACCATTGCTTTCGAAAGTAGCAATAGCATGGTGTACGCCAAAACAGTCTTCCACAAATCTAAATTTAATTGGGGATGGGGCGGCAATACCAATGTAAACATGCAAGTCAATTACACCATCAAACTGCCTGTAAAGAACAGCGTAAACCTCACTAATGATTACGGTAGTATTTTTTTAGACCGCATCGATGGGCACGCTAAAATAAATTGTGACTATGGGCGATTAGAAATCGGAGAATTGCGAGGGCGAAATAATCAATTGAGTTTTGACTATACTTCTAAATCTAGTATCGGTTATATAAATAGCGGAAACATAAAAGCGGATTATTCTGGGTTTACCATAGAAAAAGCAGGTGATTTAATAATTAGGGCCGATTACACGAATTCAACTATAGAAAAGATAAAAAATCTTCAATATACTACTGATTATGGCACTATTGAAATTGGTGAAGTGCATAACATTCAAGGTAATGGGGATTATATCACCTTAAAATTGGGTACAGTTCATGGCAATTTAGATATCAATTCAAGCTTTGGGTCTATACGCATCGATACAATGGCCGAAGATGCCGGAAACTTGCGTATAGGGTCAGATTATACCGATGTTAAGATCGGATACGATCCAGGCTATTACTTCGATTTTGAAATCAGAACCTCTTATGCCCGCCTTAGGGGAAAAAACGAATTTGAAATTAATATCAGTACCGAAAAATCTAATAACAACTACTATAAAGGCTATTACGGAAAAGCAAATAGCGGTAACCATATAGCAATCAATAGCGATTACGGGGGCATCTCATTTACTAAAAACTAACTATCAATCAGACCCTGTCTTTTGACTCCGCTCAGGGTACAATTCAGGCTTACAAAACACAAAATCATGAAAAAATTAACAATACTGGGTTTAGTGCTATTGCTTAGCGCTTCATGTACGGCACAATGGGGCAAAAGAATAAATGGAAATGGAAATGTGCTTACTATCGAACGCACCACTGGTGATTACGATGCGATAAGCGTTTCAGGATGGTTCGATGTTGAACTAGTCGAAGGTCAAGAAGGGAAGATTACCCTAAAGGGCGAAGAGAATCTTTTGGAGCATATTGTTACCAAAGTAAAAAACGGAAGCCTGTCTATACGCGTTGAAAAGGGGTATAATTTACAGCCCAAATCATGGAAAACAGGCATTCATATTACCGTACCTATAGAGCAAATAAATACAATTGTAATGTCAGGTTCAGGAGATATTGTCAGCAAAAAAACGCTCAAGGCCGAAGATTTTAAAACGGTAATGTCAGGTTCTGGGGATATTACTTTGAATTTGGAGGCAGAAACACTTTCGGCCTCTATGTCAGGTTCAGGTGATATAAAGCTGAGTGGGCGAGCTGATAGTTTTGAGGCTACTATTTCTGGCAGTGGCGATATTGAGGCCTATGGTTTAAAAGCCGATAATGTGACGGCTACGGTATCAGGATCGGCAAATATAAAGGTGACGGCCAACAAAATGCTGAAGGCCAGGGTTTCTGGGTCAGGCAATATTAGTTATCGGGGCAATCCTGAAAAAGTAGATACCAAAACATCAGGTTCTGCTAATATTTCAAAAGGGTAACCGCCAAATCAGAATTTCAGAATCAAAAAAAGCAACTTTATTTTCTGTGACTCACGCTATAGCTAATTTGGCATAAAAATGTTTTTACGAGCAAAGCGAAGTAATCTGTTTATTGTTAGCCCATGAATTATAGATTGCTTCGTACCACTTCGGCTGCGCTCAGCGACCACCCGCAAAGACAACTAAAAGCACTTTTTAGACAGCCTCTTTTGTTTTATTATCCACCCTTGTCAATAAAAACATGCCTACCAAAAAGAACAAACCCAAAAATATAATAGCCATGCGCATACTACCCGTCAACTGTGCCACCACCCCATAGAGAAACGTACCGATTACAATCCCAATTTTCTCCGCTACATCATAAAAGCTAAAAAAAGAAGCGGTATCGGTGGTCTCAGGAAGAAATTTGGAATAGGTAGATCGCGAAAGGGCCTGAATGCCCCCCATAACAACACCTACACAGCCGGCGGCTATATAAAAATCTATCGGTGTACTAACAAAATACGCATACATACAGATAAATACCCACAATAGGTTAATGACGATTAATGTTTTGATGTTACCATAGGCTTTAGATGCCCTAGCGGTCAAGGTAGCACCGGCAATAGCCACAACCTGTATGAGCAGAATACTTATTATCAAGCCCGTAGTACGCTCACTATTAGACCCCCAATGTATTTCTTCCTCGCCAAAATAGGTCGCAATGAGCATTACGGTCTGTACCGCCATACTGTACACAAAAAAAGCACCCAAATAGCGCTTTAATCTAATTTCGCCCCCCAATTGCTGCCATACAATCTTCAGTTCTTTAAAGCCATTAAGGATTATATTTTTTCGTTCTCCTTCTTTCTTATACCCTTTCGGAAGGTGAAAGAAGGTATATTGCGCAAAAACAATCCACCAAATACCTACCGATAAAAATGAATATTTCATGGCCTTGATTTCCGCAACTTCGGTAGCATCACTTTCAATACCAAAAAAAGCAGGCTGCATTACCATAGCCAAATTGAACAGCAATAAGATTACACTGCCAATATAGCCCATTGAAAATCCTTTCGCACTAACCTGATCTTGTTGTTCTGGGAAGGCCACGTCTGGCAAATACGAATTATTGATAGCAAAACTTACCCAAAACCCTACCAGACCAAAAAAGTAGCACCCTAGACCTAAATAAATATTCTCAAGGGAAAACCAGTACAATCCTATGCATGATATGCCACCGAGGTAACAAAAAAACTTCATGAACACCTTTTTGTTACCCGAATAATCGGCAATACCTGACAATAAAGGGGTGATAATCGCAATGAACAAAAATGCGGCCGAGGTAACATAGCTAATCAAGGGGGTCCGAGCAATCTCACCGCCAAAAATTGCTACTTTCTCAACATGGGCGGCTCTAAACAAAGCGCCATAGAAAATAGGGAATATGGCCGATGTGATTACCAGACTGTAAACGGAGTTTGCCCAATCATAAAATGCCCAAGCATTCAATATCTTTTTACTCCCTTTAATCGCTAAGGCTTTGGCCATATATTAAAGTAAACAACGGGGCAAGTCCAGAGGCATTAATAAGGAACTAACCATTTATATTTCGACACAAGCCTGCCTGCGGTAGGCAGGCTTGTAATTTAGACCCAATAGTGGGCTTTTAATTATTGAAAAGAGGTCACCCCAAATTTTCTGGCCTCCTCTTTTGCCAAGGGTGCCCAAGCGGTAAGATTGGCAATCCGAGTATCATTTGATGGGTGGGTGCTCATAAATTCAGGAGGTGCCTGACCGCCGCTTTTGGCCTTCATTCTTCTCCAGAGTTCGGCAGCTTCGGTTGGGTTATACCCAGCAATGGCCATAATCTGAAGGCCTATACGATCCGCTTCGGTCTCATGACTCCTGCTAAAGGGTAACATAACACCTACTTGTGAAACAATGCCGTAGGCCTGATTGAAAACATTTCTTTTTTGATCCTTAAGGGCTATATTACCAGCGACCGCTCCAAGTTGTTGCAATGTTCCTGCACTCATTCGCTGTGCGCCATGGTCGGCCAATGCATGGGCAACTTCATGCCCCATGACAACGGCCACCCCCGTTTCGGTTTGTGTAATCGGAAGTATGCCTGTATAGAACACAATCTTACCTCCTGGCATACACCAGGCGTTTACGGTCGAATCCTTGACTAGGTTGTATTCCCATTTATAATCCTTTAGATAGCCTGGGTATCCGTTGGCAGCAAGCCAACGTTCTGCAGCCGACGATATGCGTTGGCCTACCTTAGTTATCATTCTGGCATCTGCCGAACTCTCGATAACATTGTTCTCGCCAAGAAATTGATCATACTGGGCAAAAGCTGTCGGAAAAATTTGACTGTTCGGATAAAAGTTCAAGGTGCTTTTTCCTGTAAACGGATTTGTTTTACAAGCGGCAATGCCTATAAACATCAAAATAATTACTAATACTTTTTTCATTTTAAGTAGTGTTTAGCACGTAAAATACAAAAAAATTATTTTCCAATTATATGCAATTCGGTAAAATTCTTGTTCACTTCAATCGAATTATCACCATTCAACTTTATATCTTCCAAACGTACTATTTCATTATCAATTTCTATGCCTTCTATTTTAAACGGAAGACCATGAAACTTAAATTTAAAAGATTCATAGGGGGTGATAAAAGCCCCGTCTTTGTACTGTTGAATAATAAGTTCTTTTGGTTTTCCTGTCAGCTTAAAACTTCGAAGACTGTATTTCCCCTGAGTATAATCAAACCCATCTTGACTATCTTCATACACTGTTGAATTCTCAGTGCCCTCTTTGAAATAAACATCTAAAACCAGTTCTTCGATTTCTTTTTCGCCCACATACTGCTGTATGGGGTACTTTGGTAGTATAGCACCTTCTTTAATAAACAAAGGTATTTCATCGAGCTCTGCCGCAATCCATTTCTCTACACCGCCCACCACTACTTCTTCGGTCCAGAAATTATACCAATTGCCCCTTGGTATATACATTCGTCTTCCGACGGCATTGGGTTCTTGAATAGGACAAACCAAAATTTGATCTCCGAATATGAATTCGTCGGTTCTAAAATGTGTTTGTGTATCTTCTTGATCATAATGCACCAAAGACTGAAGCATGGGAATACCCTCTTTTGAATATTTATAAAACATGGTATAGAGGTAGGGCAACAATTGATATCTAAGTTCGATAAACTTTCGAACTATATCGGTAATCTCATCACCAAAGGACCAGGGCTCTTGTTCGCCGTGATCACCGCTCGAATGCACCCTGCAAAACGGATGAAATATCCCCAATTGCATCCAACGGGCAAACAGTTCGCCATTGGGCTGTTCGGCAAAGCCTCCTATATCGGATCCCACAAAAGAATATCCGCTCATACACATACGCTGTATTTGAATATTGGCGATCCATAAATGCTCCCAAGTAGCGATATTATCCCCTGTCCAAGTAGAAGAGTATCGCTGGGTACCAGAGAATGCGGCCCGTGTTATAACGAAGGGTCTTTTCGGGTACACGTACTTTTTAACTCCTTCATAGGTTGCCCTCACCATTTGCATACCATACACATTGTGTGCTTTTCTATGCGTAGCCGGGTTACCATCAAAATTATGACGGGTGTCTAAGGGGGCTGTTTTTGAAGGCACTTCCATCACAGCAGGTTCATTCATATCATTCCATACCGCATCAACACCTATTTCGGTCATGAATTCTTTATACAGTTCGGCCCACCATGCACGTACTTCAGGATTCGTAAAATCAGGAAAATTACATTCTCCGGGCCAGACTTTACCTCGCATATTGGGGCCATCACCACGTTTGCAGAAATAGCCTTTTTCCAGCGCCTCATTATATACCCAATAATCCTTGTCGGTCTTAATACCCGGATCTATCATAACAACGGTTTTGAAACCATCACTTTTCAAATCGGCTATCATTTGTTTCGGATTGGGAAAACGGTTCTTATCCCAGGTAAAACAGCGAAAGCCATCCATATAATCGATATCGAGATAAAGAGCATCACAGGGTATCTTCAGGTCTCTAAATTTTTTCGCAATCTCCTTTACGCGACTTTCAGGAAAATAGCTCCATTTCGACTGATGATAGCCCAAGGCCCAAAGTGGAGGCAATTCAGGGGTACCTGTCAAATCGGTATATAATCGCACTACTTTCGACATTTCTGGGCCATAAAAGAAATAATAGTTCATTTCACCCCCATCGGCCCAAAAGCTGGTTACATTTCTACGTTCGTGGGCAAAGTCAAAATAGGTTCTGAACGTATTATCGAAGAATATACCGTAGGATTTATTATTGTGAAGGCCTATATAAAAGGGAATTGCCTTGTACAAAGGGTCTTGATCTTTGCCATATGCATATTGGTCGGTGACCCAGTTATTGACACGTTTACCCTTTAGGTTCAGGTGGGTAGCCTTATCTCCCATGCCGTAGAAGCTTTCTCCACCTTGGGTAATCTTGCTCATTTTAACAATATTACCACCGTATTCATTATTTTCTTCCCAATGAAAACCCAATTCGTCCTCATTAAAGATATTCCCTTCCAAATCTGAAATTTGCACACGTAAGGTGGCTTTATCGACCAATATCCTGACATTTGTGGTTTCTATCAGGTATTCAGTTTTAGTCTCGGTGACCTCTAAGCGATTGTACCCTCTATTTGCACTCTCACTTACGGCATAAGAAAAATCAGGCTCGAAAGTATAACCCGTAGCATACCTAAACCTAACAGCACTATCAAGTAGAACCGTTATTTGAAGAATGACCCCGTTTTCAGTGGTGAAATATAATTTGTCGGTATCTTGTTTGAAGTCGACTATATGGTTGGGATAAAGGTTGCCCTTATATTCCAATTCAGTATTGGTTATCATGTGATTGTTGTTAATGAACGTGTTGAACTTGTCATGAATTATTCGGCAAAAAAAAGACTTTAGCGCCTAATAAAAAAGGATATTATTATGAATTGACAACTATTATGTTTTCCTTGGTCAAGGCTACTGAAAAATGACAATACTTAAAGGAGGAATGGTCATTTTAACCGATTCCTGATATCCATGCCGTGGTTTTTTCTCAAGCTTTACAATATTACTTGCCATGCCTGATCCTCCATATTTTTTGGCATCACTATTAAAAATTTCTTTCAATTGCCCCGATTTAGGAACGCCGATTTTATAGTTCTCTCTAGCTATCGGAGTGAAATTACAGGCGACCATGATATCATTCTTCGTATCATGCCCCTTTCGAATATAGGTCAATACTGAATTTTCGTGATCCCCATAGTCTATCCATTGAAAACCCTCTGCGCTGAACTGTTTTTCATACAAGGCCGGGTATTGCTTATATACTTTATTTAAGTCTCTGACCAACTCTTGTATACCCGCATGAAAATTATACTGGGTCAAATGCCAATCTAAACTTTGTTCAAAGTTCCATTCCGAAGTCTGGCCAAATTCAGCACCCATAAACATAAGTTTGGTACCAGGGTGCGTGAACATATAACCGAACAATAGTCTCAAATTGGCAAAACGTTGCCACTCATCACCCGGCATCTTATAAATCAAGGATTTCTTGCCATATACTACTTCGTCATGGGAGAAAGGCAACATGAAATTTTCAGTGAACGCGTAGGTCATACTGAACGTAATATCATTCTGATGGTGCTTTCTGTAAATCGGTTCTTTTTCGAAAAACTCTAGGGTATCGTGCATCCAGCCCATCATCCACTTCATACCAAAACCTAAGCCTCCTAAATCAATAGGGCGAGAAACTCCTGAAAATGCCGTTGATTCCTCAGCGATGGTCTGTACCCCATCAAAACTGCTATAGACCTCCTCATTGAGCTCTCGAATAAACGAGATTACCTCAAGATTTTCATTCTTGCCGTATATATTGGGTTCCCATTCGCCTTCTTTCCTCGAATAATCAAGGTATAACATTGATGCGACCGCATCGACCCGCAGCCCATCAATATGAAATTGATCTAACCAAAATAAGGCGTTACTGATTAAAAATGCCCGCACCTCATTTCTGCCATAATTAAAAATAAGGCTTTTCCAATCAGGGTGGTACCCTCTTTTTCGGTCGGGGTGTTCATACAGATGAGATCCATCAAAAACGCCTAATCC